>NZ_QTXV01000024.1:0-47392 GCF_003461825.1 Prevotella sp. AM42-24
AGCTGCTTAGCCATTATCTCAAATTTTAACGAACTATTGTATAATGATTTCAGATGCAAATATACGATATTTATTTGATATTCTTGTCTTTTTCTGTGAAATATTTCACAAGTATTTCCGCTTTATGTGGTCCGAGTACTTCTGTCAGGGTTTCTATACTTGCTTCCTTGACCTTTTTTACGCTTTTAAACTTGCTCAGAAGCGCTTCTTTAGCCTTTGGACCAATGCCTTTGATGTCGTCCAATTCTGAGTGTAAAGCGTGCTTAGAACGCTTATCTCTATGGAAGGAAATGGCATATCGATGTACTTCGTCCTGTATCTGAGTCAAAACCTTGAAAAGCTCACTTTCAGGTGGAAGAGCTATGGTTTTGGGCGGGAAACCGTAGAGCAATTCATTGGTGCGGTGGCGGTCGTCTTTGGCAAGACCTGCAATAGGGATGTCCAAGTGTAATTCGTCTGCTATAACTGCATGAACTACGTCCATCTGACCTTTACCTCCATCCGTAATAATGAGGTCGGGTAAGGGTGTTCCTTCGTCCATCATACGGCTATATCGACGTCTCACGACCTCTTGCATGGAGGCATAATCGTCGGGTCCTACAACCGTTTTTATATTGTATTTCCTGTAGTCTTTTCTGGAAGGTTTCATACCTTTATATACGATGCAGCCAGCCACCGCGTCTGTACCGGAAATGTTGGAGTTATCAAAGCATTCTATCTGATATGGCAACTTCGGAAGCTTTAATTTCGCCTGTAACTCCTTCATCAAACGGGTTTGTTTCTGTTCAGGATTAAGCTTTTCTGCCTGCTTTAGACGGTCGAACTTATACTGCTTGCAGTTCATCTCAGAGAGTTCCAGAAGGTGCTTCTTGTCGCCTCTCTGTGGTACGAAAAATGAAGCATCTTTTAGCTTCCATTCCATCTCGAAAGGAACGATAATCTCTTTTGCGGTGGAATGAAAACGCTCCCTGATTTCTGGAATAGCTGTAATCAAGAGTTCCTCGTCGCTTTCTTCCAGTTTGCGTTTATATTCATAGGTAAAGCTCTGGTTGATAGTTCCATTCTTTACATGAATATAGTTGATAAAGGCATTCTTGTTGGAGTCATCATTCACGATGGTGAAGACATCTACGTCTGTAATTGTGTGGCTCACGACCTCGCTTTTGGCCTCAAATTCATCCAAGAGTTGATACTTTTTCTTGTATTCTTCAGCTATTTCAAACTTCAGAAGTTCTGCGTTTTTCATCATCATATCATATAGATATTTGCTCACTTCTCTTGTATTTCCTTTAAGAATTTCGCGAGCTTGGCGCATATTCTCCTGGTATTCTTCGTAGCTTTGTTTGTTGATACATGGCGCACCGCAATTGTGAATATGGTACTCCAGACATGGCTTATATTTACCGACAGCTACGCCTTCTTTAGTAATAGGAAAGCGGCAAGTTCTTGGCTTGTAAAGCTTCTTGATGACCTCCAGAACGGCGTACATGCTGCCAATATGGGGGTATGGCCCAAAGAAAGTCCCCACCTTTTTATTGATATGGCGAGTCTTGAAAATGCGAGGAAAATACTCGTTTGTCACACATATAGAAGGATATGTTTTGCCGTCTTTCAGCAAAACATTATATCTGGGATTATACTTTTTTATAAGGCTATTTTCAAGCAAAAGTGCATCTTCTTCCGTATTGACAACCGTATATGAAATGTCGAAAATCTTAGAAACGAGTACTTTTGTTTTGTATCTATCTACTTCTTTGTGGAAGTATGAAGATACGCGTCTTTTCAGATTCTTGGCCTTTCCTACGTATATAATCGTATGGTTTTCATCATAATATTGATAGCTGCCAGGCTTCTCAGGCATGCTCAATACAATATTCTTAAGTCTTGTGAGTCTTTCCTCATTTTCCTGCTTGGTCATATTCCAATACCTTTATTTATAGGAGTTTAATTGAGTCCTGTTTCACGTGAAACGAATGAGCGCGTCAAACGTACAGTGAAGTGTTCTATAAAACATACTATTAAATATGATGCCAAACCTATATAATGAAACTATGATAAAGGGCGTTTTTTTGTGTTTCAAAACAGTATTTATGCGTACTGAAACATTAAAAAAGCATTCTTCGCTTCTTTATATAGGCTTGGCATAAGGAGACTATAATTGAAGAAGAGTTGAAACTTCAACGTCTTCATCAAAGATCTTGCGGCCGATGAAATTCTCGTTTACCAACTCGATAATGAAGTTTGCGTAAACCTTTTTAGGATGGAATTTCTTAACCAGATCGCATGCAGCTTTCATGGTTCCGCCAGTGGCAAGTAAGTCGTCATGGAGTAGGACAACATCGTTTTCATTGATCGCATCTTCATGGATTTCGATGGTGTCCATACCATATTCTTTAGCATAGCTTTCCTGTACGGTTTTGCAAGGGAGTTTTCCAGGTTTGCGGCAAAGAACAACACCTGCGCCAAGTCTGATAGCTAATGCGGAAGACATAACGAATCCACGTGATTCTATGCCAACAATCTTGGTTATACCTTTATCTTTATACAATTCATACATCTCATCGCTAATTTCTTTTAGCGAAGCAGGGTTCTTGAAAAGGGTAGTAACATCACGGAAATTAACACCCTTAATTGGCCAATCTGGTATGCAACGCAGATTGTCTAATAATAGCTGATTGTTCATAGTTCTGTACTTCTTAATTATATGTTTTATTCTTTTGATTATATGTTTTTTTTTACGTACTTATTTTAATGCTTTTTCTTTCGGATCATATCATTATTTTTAATGCTCTTTTGCTCTCTTTGCTTGAAGGCGAACTTGAGATATTATCGAAAAGCCATAGCGTTTTATGTCTCTTTTTCGGTGTATCTTTAAGTAGTGTTTCACGTGAGATTAAAGTTTTTCTTTAACCATAAAACACTTGATGAAAGCAATCTTAATTGACTGAAAATCAAAAGCTTTACTTTGTTTGTGTTCCACGTGAAACATTTTAAAAAGATAGAGAGCGTAGAGTTGCGTGAAACTATCTTCCGAGTAAAATGAGCAGGACGTTGATGTCGCTTGGAGACACACCTGGAATTCTACTTGCCTGAGCAAGAGTTTCAGGATTGATATGCTCCAATTTCTGTCGGCCCTCTGTGGATATTTCGTTAAGCTCTGCATAGTTGAATCGGCCTTTGATTTTGATATTCTCCAGTCGGTGCATTTTGTCTGCAATGAGACGTTCTCTTTCGATGTAGCCCTTGTACTTCATTTTGATTTCTGCAGCCTCCGAAATTTCTTTCTGTCGGTTGGCTGGAGATTCCATTACTTCTTTTAATTCAGGAATAATTTCTGAAAGGTTTTGAAGATTGAGATGTGGACGTGCCACGAGATCGATCAGTTTGCATCCTGCGCGAAGTGGAGTGGTGCCCAGTGCTTCCAGTTTTGGATTGATCTTATCCTTTTTGATTGGGTAGCTCTCACAGAAGTTGATGATTCTTTCGATATTCTCTTTCTTCTCTTGCCACCAGTCATAACGGTCTCGTTTTGCAATTCCCAGTTCGTAAGCTCTCTCTGTCAGTCGGGCGTCTGCATCATCCTGTCGGAGGAGAATTCTGTATTCAGCTCTGGAGGTGAACATTCTGTATGGCTCATCCACGCCTTTTGTTGTGAGGTCATCGATAAGAACGCCGATATAACTTTCGTCTCTTTGCATTTCAAATGTCTTGTCTCCCACACAATGGAGCGCAGCATTGATTCCAGCAACAGTACCTTGACCGCCGGCTTCTTCGTATCCTGTCGTTCCATTTACCTGGCCTGCGAAGAAAAGACCTTTTATGATTTTTGATTCCAACGAATGCTTGAGTTGTGTTGGGTCGAAGTAATCGTACTCAATAGCATAACCCGGTCTGTAAATCTTGGCATCTCTTAAAGCTGGAATTTCATGAAGGGCTTTTAACTGTATGTCCATTGGCATACTGGATGAAAAACCGTTCAGGTACATTTCATTGGTATCTTCACCCTCTGGTTCCAAAAATAGCGGATGCTGTTCCTTGTCTGGGAAAGTGACGAGCTTTGTTTCAATGCTCGGACAGTATCTTGGACCAGTACTTTGAATCTGACCATTATATAAAGGAGAATCAGAAAGTCCGCTTTTCAGGATTTCATGCACGTTCTTGTTGGTGTAGCAGGTCCAGCACGGAAGCTGTTTGAGTACCCGATGCTCGCCCATATACGAAAACTGGTGGAAATCATTATCACCAGGTTGTTCTTCCATATCCTCGAAGTGAACGCTTCTCTTGTCGATACGAACAGGAGTTCCTGTTTTCATTCTTGCGGCTGTGATTCCCCATCGGGTGATGCTTTCCGTAAAATGGTGTACTGCAGGTTCTGCACATCTGCCACCTTCTACCATTTTTCTTCCTACATGCATCAGGCCGTTCAGGAAAGTGCCTGCAGTAATGATGATGCTCTTGGCATGGAACTCAGCACCCCAGATGGTACGTACACCTATTGCTTCTCCGTTTTCGACTAAGAGTTCGTCAGCCTGATCTTGCCAAATTTCAAGATTGTCGGTGCGGTCGAGGATGCTTCTCCATTCCCAGATGAACTTTCCTCGGTCGCATTGAGCACGGGGACTCCATACGGCAGGTCCTTTACCTATATTTAACATACGGAACTGGATGGCGGTCTTGTCGGTTACGATTCCCATTTGTCCACCTAAGGCATCAATCTCCCTTACAATCTGTCCTTTTGCAATACCACCGATGGCAGGGTTGCAACTCATCTGTCCAATCTTGTTCATGTCCATTGTTATCAGGCAGGTCTTAGCCCCCATGTTGGCAGAGGCTGCAGCAGCCTCACATCCGGCATGTCCGCCGCCGATAACAAGTACGTCATAATTGAATGTCATAATCTATACTTTTTCTAATTTTCGGCAAAAGTAAGAATTTAAATTGAAATTTTAGCAAAAATACTTTGATAAATCACGAATTTATAGTAATTTTGCAGCAAATTTATGCAATTATACTTAGAAATGAGGATTGTGATTCCCCATGATCTATGTTTTGCAGGTGATAGATAGATGTAGAATAATAATTTAGTTTCAAACAGTTAAATATTTTAAAATCAATCATTTATGTGGTTAATCAATTCATCTATTGGTAGAAAGGTAGTGATGTCAGTAACTGGTATTGCACTTATTCTATTCTTGACATTCCACGGTTGCATGAATGTGGTTGCGCTTTTCTCCGGAGAGGCTTACAACACAATCTGCGAGTTGTTGGGTGCTAACTGGTACGCCGTAGTTGCAACCTTGGGTTTGGCAGCTTTGGCAGTTTGTCACATCGTTTACGCTTTCATCCTGACAGCACAGAACCGTCGTGCTCGTGGTAACCAGCGTTACGAGGTAACAGCAAAGCCAGAGAAGGTAGAGTGGGCAAGTCAGAACATGTTGGTTCTCGGTATCATCATCGTTCTCGGTCTTTTGCTTCACTTGTTCAACTTCTGGTACAACATGATGTTTGCAGAGCTTTTGGGTACAAGCTTCGGTCACAGCCCAGCAGACGGCTTCGCTTTCATTCAGGACACCTTCGCTAACCCTGTGTTCGTAGTTCTCTACATCATCTGGTTGGTAGCTCTTTGGTTCCACCTCACTCACGGTTTCTGGAGTGCTATTCAGACTCTCGGTTGGAACGGTAAGACTTGGTTCTGCCGTTGGAAGACTATTGGTATGATTTACTCTACCATCCTGCTTCTCCTCTTCATCGTTGTCGTTTTGGCATTCGCTTTCGGTTGTGCTCCATCTTTGTGCTGTGCAGCTTAATTCATGTAATCATTTAAGTATTAAAAAAGATTATGGCAAAAACATTAAATTCTAGAATACCTGAAGGACCAGTTGCTGAGAAATGGACCAACTATAAGGCTCACCAGCGTTTGGTTAATCCAAAGAATAAGTTAAAGCTCGACATTATCGTTGTAGGTACAGGTTTGGCAGGTGCTTCTGCAGCTGCTTCTCTCGGCGAGATGGGCTTCAATATCTTGAACTTCTGCATCCAGGACTCTCCACGTCGTGCTCACTCTATTGCAGCACAGGGTGGTATCAATGCAGCTAAGAATTATCAGAATGATGGTGACTCTGTTTACCGTTTGTTCTACGATACAGTAAAGGGTGGTGACTACCGTGCTCGTGAGGCTAACGTTTACCGTTTGGCTGAGGTGAGCAACGACATCATCGACCAGTGTGTAGCTCAGGGTGTTCCTTTCGCTCGTGAGTATGGTGGTATGTTGGCTAACCGTTCTTTCGGTGGTGCTCAGGTATCTCGTACATTCTATGCTAAGGGTCAGACTGGTCAGCAGCTCCTCCTCGGTGCTTACTCTTCTTTGAGCCGCATGGTTGAGGCAGGTAAGGTAAAGCTCTTCACTCGTTACGAGATGGAGGATGTAGTTATCATTGATGGTCACGCTCGTGGTATCATCGCCAAGAATTTGATTACAGGTGAGTTGGAGCGTTTCTCTGCCAACGCCGTAGTTATCGCTACTGGTGGTTATGGTAACGCTTACTTCCTCTCTACAAACGCTATGGGTTGTAACTGTACAGCAGCTATCCAGTGCTACCGCAAGGGTGCTGACTTCGCTAACCCATCTTACGTTCAGATTCACCCAACATGTATCCCTGTTCACGGTACAAACCAGAGTAAGTTGACTTTGATGTCAGAGTCACTCCGTAACGATGGTCGTATCTGGGTTCCTAAGAAGATTGAGGATGCTAAGGCATTGCAGGCAGGTACAAAGAAGGGTTCTGATATTCCTGAGGAAGACCGCGACTACTACTTGGAGCGCCGTTACCCTGCATTCGGTAACCTGGTTCCTCGTGACGTGGCTTCTCGTGCAGCTAAGGAGCGTTGCGACAAGGGCTTCGGTGTAAACAACACAGGTCTTGCCGTATTCCTCGACTTCTCTGAGTCTATCAACCGTCTCGGTATCGACGTTATCCTGCAGCGTTATGGCAACCTCTTCGATATGTATGAGGAGATTACCGACGTTAACCCAGGTGAGTTGGCTAACGAAATCAACGGCGTGAAGTACTATAACCCAATGATGATCTTCCCTGCTATCCACTATACAATGGGTGGTATCTGGGTTGACTACGAGTTGATGACCACTATCCCAGGTCTCTTCGCTATTGGTGAGTGTAACTTCTCTGACCACGGTGCTAACCGTCTTGGTGCTTCTGCTTTGATGCAGGGTTTGGCTGATGGTTACTTCGTATTGCCATACACTATCCAGAATTACTTGGCAGACCAGGCATTGTGGCCAAAGCTCTCTACCGATCTCCCAGAGTTCGCAGAGGCAGAGGCTGGTGTTCAGAAGGAAATCGACCGTTTGATGGGTATTCAGGGCAAGCGCTCTGTAGATTCTATCCACAAGGAGTTGGGGCACATCCTTTGGGAGCACGTAGGTATGGGTCGTACCAAGGAAGGTCTTGAGGAAGGCTTGAAGAAGATGAAGGCTCTCCGTGAGGAATTCAACAAGAACCTCTTCATTCCAGGTAAGAAGGAAGGCTTGAACGTAGAGTTGGATAAGGCTATCCACTTGCGTGACTTCATCTTGATGGGCGAGTTGATCGCTTACGACGCATTGCACCGTAACGAGAGCTGTGGTGGTCACTTCCGTGAGGAGTACCAGACAGAGGAAGGCGAGGCTAAGCGTGATGATGAGAACTTCTTCTACGTAGGTTGCTGGGAGTATCAGGGCAATGATACAACTGCTCCAGTGCTCAACAAGGAACCTCTCGAGTATGAGGCAATTAAGGTACAGACAAGAAATTACAAGAATTAAAAAGCGAACAAGACAATGGCAAGAAATATAAGTTTCACAGTTAAGTATTGGAAGCAGGACGGTCCTAATGCACAGGGTCACTTCGATACACATGAGATGAAGAACATCCCAGATGACACCTCATTCCTTGAGATGCTCGACATCTTGAACGAGGAGCTCATCGAGTCAGGTCAGGAGCCTTTCGTCTTCGACCATGACTGCCGCGAGGGTATCTGCGGTATGTGCTCTCTTTATATTAATGGTACACCACATGGTAAGACAGAGCGTGGTGCTACAACATGTCAGCTCTACATGCGTCGTTTCAACGATGGTGACGTAATCACCGTTGAGCCTTGGCGTTCTGCAGGTTTCCCTATCATCAAGGACTGTATGGTTGACCGTTCAGCATTCGACAAGATCATCCAGGCAGGTGGTTACACCAGCATTCGTACAGGTCAGGCTCAGGATGCTAATGCTATCCTGATTCCTAAGGAGAATGCAGACGAGGCAATGGATTGCGCTACATGTATCGGTTGCGGTGCTTGTGTTGCTGCATGTAAGAATGGTTCTGCTATGCTCTTCGTCAGCTCAAAGGTTAGCCAGTTGGCACTTCTCCCACAGGGTCGTGTAGAGGCTGCTGCCCGTGCTAAGAAGATGATTGCACGTATGGACGAGCTCGGATTCGGTAACTGTACAAACACTCGTGCTTGCGAGGCAGTTTGTCCTAAGAACGAGTCTATCGCTAACATCGCCCGCTTGAACCGTGAGTTCTTGAAGGCAAAGTTGGCTGACTAATATCGTAATCAAGGATTTCTCTGCATCTTTTTCGGAGGCAGGAAGTCTTCTCTATACTTTTATTCTTTGTTTTGAAAGGGTAATTGGCTGAGAACCAAAGATTTAGGTGAGTAAAAGGATGTTTTACCTTTTACTCACCTTTATTTTTGATAGGTTTGGAATATGCTTTTTAAGAGGATAAAAACAGACAGATATTCTCTTAAAAATTTTGTAGAGTCATCAGAATATCGTATTTTTGCGCTTCAAAGCAAAGAATAAGTAACGAAATGACAAATCATTCAACAGAAATAATGAATCAAGCCACTCAAGATTTTATTCGCCAGCATCAGGATGAAGATGTCCGCCAGTTGGCTTTTCTTGGAAGCAAGTATCCGGAAGTAAATATGCCTTTCGCACTCGACCAGATTCGTGGGCGAAAGATGGCGCATGTCAAGTTGCCACGTTGGGCAAGTATTGAGGGCATTATCTATCCTCCTCATATCTCAATGGAGCAATGTTCGTCAGAGCAGACAGCTCTTTATAAGGCAGAATTGGCGGCAAGATTGCTCGGTTTGTCAGTTTCTTCTTCTGAAAACGAAAAAGAGTGCGACAAAGCCTCTAATTCTCATTTTTCCAAAATTTGCGAATTTGCGAGCGAAGGGGCAGTTGATTCAGAATTCGCCAAAAATGAAGATACTTGCAAAAAGCAACAGATATTAACGGAATGTGATGCGAATGTTAATGAGATTAAACAAGAACCGAATGAGGAAGATTTTTCTGAAGAAATCGGGTTTGTAGATCTGACCGGTGGCTTTGGAGTAGACTTCTCTTACATCGCTTCCCGATTGGGCATGAAGTCGATGTATGTGGAGCGTCAGGCTCATCTTTGTGAGGCTGCGAAGGAAAACTTCGAGCGATTGGGTTTGAAGAATGTCAGCGTGAAGAATGGAGACGGAATAGAGGTGCTGCATTCTTTTCACTCTAAGAAGAATGCTGCATCAGATTCTTTAGGCATAACTGAAGAGCAGTCTCAGTCATTACTTAAGACCAACCTTGGTCTTAAGCTGATCTTCATCGATCCTGCCCGTAGAGACGATGCTGGCAATAAGGTTGTATCTTTGAAAGACTGCACGCCTGATGTTACCGTTTTGCAGGAAGAGATGCTTTCGAAGGCAGATTACGTCATTATCAAACTCTCCCCGATGCTCGACTGGCACCGTGCAGTGAGCGAATTGAGCCACGTAAGAGAGGTTCATATTGTTTCTGTGAACAATGAGTGCAAGGAGTTGCTTTTGGTGCTTTCTGCGCGAAATATGGGCATGAATATGGTTTCAGGAACAGATTTAGGGGCAAAATATGACGAAAATCTCCGAATCTTTTGCATCAACGACTCCCAATCCTTTGTTTGTGACGAGACAGAAATGGTTTCTTCTGCCGTGAAAATAGCTTCTCCTGATAGAATAACCTCTCCAGCCCTTGATGAGATGCCGTATCTCTACGAACCGAATGCCTCGCTGATGAAAGCCGGTTGTTTTGGTGTTCTTTCCGAGCGATATGATGCAAAGATGCTTTCCAAGAACAGTCATCTCTTCGTAAGTGAGGATCCTGTCGAGGCTTTTCCAGGCAGGGCGTTCCGCATTGTCGCCGTTTCCTCCTTTAATAAAAAGGAATTGAAACGCCAACTCTCCGGCATTACGAAAGCGAACATCGCCACCCGCAATTTCCCCCTTTCCGTGGCAGAATTGCGCAAGCGCCTGAAACTGAAAGATGGTGGAGAAACCTATATCTTTGCCACCACTTTGAGCGATGAGAGCCATGTGCTGGTGATTTGTGAAAGGGGGATTTAGTAAGTGCTAATCCCTAAAAAACTGCAAAAAAAATAGCAATATTTGGTCGTTTGGCGAAATATTGCTATTTTTGCATGTTTAAAATAACAAACTAGTTTGAATTATCATGTCATTAATAGAAATTAAGAGGGTCGAGAGTAAGAAGGACTTGAAGACGTTCATCGACTTCCATTACGACCTATACGAGGGCAATCCGTATGATGCGCCCAATCTTTTCAGCGACGACATGAACACACTTAGCAAAGATCGCAATGCCGCTTTCGAGTTTTGCGAGGCAGAGTATTTCCTTGCTTATAAAGAGGGCAAGGTAGTGGGACGTGTCGCTGCTATTATCAACCATAAGGCCAATAAGCGTTGGGACCGTAAGTCCGTGCGCTTCGGGTGGATTGATTTCATCGACGACCGTGAGGTTTCCAAGGCTCTCTTCGATGCTGTAGAGAAATATGGCAAGGAGAAGGGAATGGAAGATATTGTAGGTCCGCTTGGTTTTACGGATATGGATCCAGAAGGTATGCTTACCTGGGGCTTTGACCAGCTCGGCACCATGCCTACCATCTACAATTATTCATATTATCCGGAGCACGTAGAGGCTTTGGAGGGTTTTACCGTAGATAATAAGTACGTAGAGTATAAGCTGATAGTGCCAGATACCATCCCGGAGAAATATGCCAAGATAGCGGCGATGATAGAGAAAAGATACAATCTCCATGCCCGTAAGATTACCCGAAAGGATATTTATCAGGGCGGATACGGACAGAAGATTTTCGACCTCATCAATGATACTTACAAGCATCTCTATGGCTATTCTGAACTCTCGCAGAAGCAGATAGACCAGTACATCAAGATGTATCTGGCTTTGCTCGATCTGAACTTTGTGACTGCCATCGAGGATTGGACTACAGAGGATCATAAGATGATAGGAATCGGTATTACGATGCCTTCTCTTACCAAAGCCTTGCAGAAATGCCATAGGGGCAGACTGTTTCCTTTCGGTTGGTGGCATCTGCTGCGTGCCATCAAGTTCCATAAGACCAAGATCGTTGACCTCCTGCTCATCGGTATCCAGCCGGAATACCGTGCCAAGGGTGCCAATGCGCTGCTTTTTGCCGACCTGATTCCTATCTATCAGAAATATGGAATCGAGTGGGGAGAAACACAGGTGGAAATGGAAGACAATGTTGCTGTGCAGGGACAATGGGGCGTCTTAGACCCAATCCTTCACAAGCGCCGCAACTGCTATATTAAGAAAATCAAGTAAATAGCAACTGTTCGTATAAAATAAAATCAGAATTACAAGGAGGAATTTATGCCTGAAGATAAAAACTTGAATGAAAAGGGTGCTGCTGAAGAACTGGCAAATACCCCTCAGGAGCAACCTGTAGAATATACAGATGACAATATCCGCCATTTGAGCGATATGGAGCATGTGCGTACCCGTCCGGGTATGTACATCGGTCGTCTGGGCGATGGTAACTTGCCTGAGGATGGTATTTATGTGCTCTTGAAGGAGGTGGTCGATAACTCCATCGATGAGTTTAAGATGGGGGCTGGAGCACGTCTGGAAATCGATATAGAGGACAATCTGCGTGTCAGCGTCCGCGACTATGGCCGTGGTATTCCGCAGGGAAAGCTCGTTGAGGCTGTCAGCGTGCTGAATACCGGTGGTAAGTACGATAGCAAGGCGTTCAAGAAGAGTGTCGGTCTGAACGGTGTCGGTGTGAAAGCGGTCAATGCCCTCAGTTCCCATTTCGAGGTGAAGTCATTCCGCGACGGCAAGGTGCGCCATCTTATTTTCGAACGTGGTAATCTCCTGAAAGACAAGACTTCCAAGACGGAGGATGAAAATGGTACTTTCATCTTTTTTGAACCAGACAATACGCTCTTCAAGAACTACAGTTTCCATGATGACATCGTGGAGACGATGCTCCGCAACTATACTTATCTGAATACAGGTCTCACCATCATGCACAATGGTCGCCGTATCCTCAGCCGTCATGGTCTGCAGGACCTTTTGAGCGACAATATGACCAATGAGGGTCTCTATGATATTGTCCACATGAAGGGTGAGGATATTGAGATAGCCTTTACCCATACCAATCAGTATGGCGAGGAATACTATTCCTTCGTCAATGGTCAGCATACTACCCAGGGAGGTACTCATCAGAGTGCTTTCAAGGAGCATATTGCCAAGACCATCAAGGAGTTCTACGGCAAGTATGAGTATGGCGACATCCGCAACGGACTGGTGGCGGCTATTGCCATCAATGTAGAGGAACCTGTCTTTGAAAGTCAGACGAAAATCAAGCTCGGAAGTACGACGATGACTCCGAATGGTGGGGAAACCATCAATAAATATGTGGGTGATTTCCTGAAGAAGGAAGTGGACAACTATCTTCATATCCATAAGGATGTGGCTGAAATCCTGGAAAACAAGATCAAGGAGAGCGAGCGTGAGCGCAAGGCGATGGCTGGTGTGACCAAGTTGGCACGTGAGCGCGCCAAGAAGGCCAACCTTCACAACCGTAAACTCCGTGACTGCCGCATCCACTTCAGCGATGCGAAGAACGACCGTAAGGAGGAGAGTTCCATCTTCATTACTGAGGGAGATTCTGCGAGCGGAAGCATCACCAAGAGTCGTGATGTAAATACCCAGGCGGTTTTCTCTCTGCGTGGTAAGCCACTGAATTGCTTCGGACTGACCAAGAAGGTGGTGTATGAGAATGAGGAATTCAACCTCCTGCAGGCTGCGCTTGATATAGAGGATGGTTTGGATTCATTGCGCTACAACAAGGTGATTGTGGCCACGGATGCCGATGTCGATGGAATGCACATCCGCCTGCTCATCATCACGTTTTTCCTACAGTTTTTCCCAGACCTCATCAAGAAGGGCCATGTTTATGTATTGCAGACCCCATTATTCCGTGTGCGCAACAAGCGTACCAAGATCAAGAATAAGCAGGCAGTGGCTGATGCCGATGCCAAGTTGGGACCCAAGGAGAAGAAGGGCGATTTCATTACCCACTATTGTTATAGTGACGAAGAGCGCCAGCAGGCTATCCGTGAACTCGGACCAGACCCGGAAATCACCCGATTCAAGGGTCTCGGCGAGATTTCTCCAGAGGAGTTTGCTCATTTCATAGGTTCTGATATGCGTTTGGAGCAGGTTACGCTGCATAAGAACGACCAGGTTCAGAAGCTTCTGGAATACTATATGGGAAAGAATACCATGGAGCGCCAGAACTTCATCATCGACAATCTGGTGATTGAGGAGGATATTCCAGAGGAAGATTCTGAACCGATGGATTGAGTTAAGTGAAGAGTGAATGAAGTGAAGAGAGAATGAAGTGAAGAGTGAAGAATTCAAGTGCTTTCGTGGGAAACTATTGAAATAGGAAACCATAGAAAATGGGAAACATTGAAATGGGGAACTATAGAAAATAGAACTGTTAACTGTTGACTGTTGACTCTTGAAGGATTTCTCTCTTTCATAAAGCTTAAGATTTAGAAATGAAGAAATATCTGTTTATTGCATTAGCGGCATTCTTGGCAGTAACTTCTGTCAGTGCCCAGTTGCGCGTGAAAATGGGCAAGAATAGCCCGATAGAGAAGTTGGGGAGGGCTGAAATTGCCATTGCCAATCTCTATGTGGATAGTGTGGATGAGAATAAACTGGTAGAGGACGCCATCCGGGGAATGCTCGAAAAGCTGGATCCTCATTCTTCCTATACCACTGCCAAGGAAACCCAGTCAATGCACGAGTCTCTGAATGGCTCTTTTGATGGTATCGGCGTGCAGTTTAATATGGTAGATGATACGCTCCTGGTCATCCAGCCGGTTACCAATGGTCCTTCCGAGAAGGTGGGCATTATCGCCGGCGACCGTATTGTGGCGGTAAATGATACTGCCATTGCGGGCGTCAAGATGAGTAAGGAGGAAATCATGAAACGGCTCCGTGGTCCTAAGGGTACGATTGTAAACCTTACCATTGTGCGTCGCGGCATCAAGGATAAGCTTACCTTCAAGGTGAAACGTGATAAGATTCCTGTTACCACGATGGATGCAGCCTATATGATTCGTCCGGGCATCGGTTATATTCGTCTGGGAAGTTTCGGAATGACGAGTCACAAGGAGGTTTCCGAGGCGATGGATTCCCTGAAGAAGAAGGGCATGAAAGACCTTATCTTCGACCTGGAGGATAATGGGGGAGGTTATCTGCAGACTGCGGCAAAGATAGCTAATGAGTTCCTGGAGAAGGGTGATCTGATTGTCTATACCAATGGTCGCAGGGCTCCCCGTCAGGAGTTCCGTGCTGAGGCCAATGGTCGCTGGCGCAAGGGCAAGATTGTTGTCCTCACTAATGAGTTTACGGCTTCTGCGGCAGAAATCGTTTCCGGTGCTATACAGGATCAGGACCGAGGTGTAGTGGTGGGTCGCCGAACCTTTGGCAAGGGACTGGTGCAGCGTCCGCTTACCTTCGAAGATGGCAGTGAAATCCGTCTCACCATTGCCCATTACTATACGCCAAGCGGCAGATGCATTCAGAAACCTTATAAGAAGGGCGACCGCGAGGATTATGCGATGGATCTTGACAAGCGATACAAGCATGGTGAGTTTACCAATCAGGACAGCATTCATCTGTCCGACTCTCTGAAGTATTATACCCTGCGCAAGCATCGTGTGGTTTATGGCGGCGGTGGCATTATGCCTGATTATTTCGTGCCGCTTGACACGACCAAATACACCAAATTGCATCGTCAGTTGTCGGCTAAGAGCATTGTCATCAATCACAGTCTGAAGTTCATCGATGCTCATCGCAAGGAGTTGAAAGCCCAGTTCAAGGACTTTAATAAGTTTATGAAGACCTATCAGGTTCCTCAGTCGCTTGTGGATGAGATCATCGAGGATGGCAAGAAAGAGAAAATAGAGGCGAAGGACGAGGCTGAATTGGCTCAGACGAAGAAATACTTAGCTATTCAGTTGAAAGCCCTTGTAGCGCGCGATATTTGGGATATGAGTCAATATTTCCAGGTATGGAATGAGACGAACGAGATTGTTCTGCGTGCAGTTCAATTGCTGCAAACCGGAAAATAAATCAAATCAGCTCATGTGAAATTGTTTTAGTTTCACATGAGCTGTTCTTGTTTAAACTCAAGAAAGAAGTATTATGAGCGTTATAAAGAGTGTTTTTATATTTCTTGTTTATGACTTCTTGTCATCAGCAGGAAATGTCTCAATTGTCAAAAGTGGACGAACTTTTGAATAAAGGACAGTTTGAACATGCTGACATGTTACTTAGGAAAGCAGAGAAAGAGTCCCTAAATTCAGAAGCTCTGAGAGCATATTTTTCTTTTTTGTTTTATTTAGTTTTCTGGAATGATTTAATCTCTGAAGAAGCCTCCAGCAAAGAATGATCTGATCTTTATAGAAAACTCCAGTAAAGATTCAGGAGAAGCCTCCAGTAAAGGATGAATTAATCTTTATGGAAGCCTCCAGTAAGGAATCTTTGGAAGAAAGCTCCAGCAGAGGATAATGAATCTCTATGAGAATGGAATGGGAAAGGAATTAGTCCTTCCCATGCATGTGATCCCATTTCAGATAGATTCCTGCGAGAATCGTGCCGGAAATACTGTGCCAGGCACAACTGATGGCGCAAGGCAATACGGCCAAAGGCTGGGCGGCAAAGAAATTGCCGGCAAGCACCGTGGCAAGACCAGCGTTTTGCATTCCCACCTCAATACTGATGGTACGCTTCTTGGCTGTATTGAATCCGGCACATTTGCCTGCCAGCCAACCCAGAAGATAACCCAAGGTATTGTGGCAGAAAACCACCGCAAAAGTCCAGAGGAAAAGCATCAAGCCACGGGCTACGAGATCATCGTGAACCGTAGAAATCACACCGCCTACGATAATGGCCAGACAGGTTACACTGATACCCGGCATGAGGCTCTGGATGGTAGGGAAGTATTCTTTCTTGCCATATACGTAATTGAGGGCGCAGCCGATGGCTACAGGAATAATCGTGACGATGAGGATGTTGATGAACATTCCCACTGCATCTACATGGATAATCTCGCCAGCCGTAATCTTCATCAGCAGCGGAGTCATTACTGGAGCCAGAATGGTAGAGGCGCAGGTCATTCCTACGGAGAAGGCCACGTCGCCATGACAGAGATAACTCATGATGTTGCTCGATACGCCGCCCGGACAACAACCTACCAGCAGAATGCCGAGCGCCAGCGCAGGGTCAAGATGCCATACATGAACCAGCGTGTAGGCCACACCAGGCATGATGATAAATTGGGCACAGGCACCGATGAAAACATCGAGCGGACGCTGAGCCAGAATCTTGAAATCATTGGTGGTCAGGGTGAGACCCATCGTGAGCATGATAATGCCGAGAATGACGGTTTGGGTTGTTCCGCGCACCCAGTCGAAGGTATGTGGGAAGAAGAATGTAAATACAGCTACACCTATTACAAAAATAGATGTATAATTGGCCAGCCAGCGGCTGAGTCCTTGAAATAACTTAAGCATAATTCTATTTCTTTTAAAATCCTATATTTCTCTCTCGTTTATGATCTCTCATTGCTTCCTCTCTTTCAAATTCGGGTGCAAAATTACAGATTTCTTCTAATATGACAAAATATTATTGGAAATAATTGCGATTTATAAGCATTTAATGTGTCTATCCTTTCGTTTTCGCACAAAAGGCTTGCAAGTGAGCAATGAAAAAAGTATTCCTCCTATTCTCACTTTTTGGTTTATTTATTTTGTCTTTCCCCTAAATACTTGTATCTTTGCACCATAATTATCGATAATTACAAAGAATGAACGAAGATTTTGACATAAGAAATGAGTCGGTTACGCCTGCCGAGAAGGAATTCGAGAAGGCACTGCGACCACTGAAGTTCTCTGACTTCAGCGGACAGAGCGGTGTGGTGGACAATCTCGAAATCTTTGTTGAGGCTGCCAAATACCGTGGCGAACCGCTCGATCATACGCTCCTGCACGGTCCTCCAGGACTGGGTAAGACTACTTTGAGCAACATCATCGCCAATGAACTGGGTGTGGGATTCAAGATTACCTCAGGTCCTGTGCTCGACAAGCCGGGCGATTTGGCCGGCATCCTGACTTCCCTGGAGCCGAATGATGTGCTTTTCATCGATGAAATCCACCGTCTCTCGCCAGTTGTAGAGGAGTATCTCTATTCGGCGATGGAGGATTACCGCATCGACATCATGATAGACAAGGGACCTTCGGCAAGAAGCATCCAGATAGATCTGAACCCTTTCACGCTGGTGGGCGCTACTACCAGAAGCGGACTGCTCACAGCCCCTCTCCGTGCCCGTTTCGGCATCAATCTCCATCTGGAGTATTATGATCCGGAGACGCTGCAGAAGATTATCCGGAGAAGTGCAATGCTCCTGAAAGTGCCTATCGAGGATGCGGCTGCGGTGGAAATCTCCCGCCGTTCGCGCGGAACGCCTCGTATTGCCAATTCGCTCTTGCGCCGCGTGAGAGATTTCGCCCAGGTGAAGGGTAACGGAACCATCACTTACGACATTGCGCAAATGGCGCTCAAGGCGCTGAACATCGACCAGTACGGTCTGGACGAGATAGACAACAAGATTCTCACCACCATCATCGACAAGTTCCGTGGCGGACCAGTGGGCGTGGGCACCATAGCCACAGCCATCGGCGAGGATGCGGGCACGGTAGAGGAAGTGTATGAGCCTTTCCTCATCATGGAGGGTTTTATCAAGCGCACTTCGCGTGGTAGAATGGCTACGAAACTTGCCTACGACCATCTGGGCAGAAACCCTTATGCAGGGAATGTGATGCAGGGAGACTTATTTGAGTAATATGAGAATAGGAATATTTACGGGTACATTCGACCCATTTACGATAGGACATCAGAACATTGCGGAGCGTGCTCTGCCGATGTTTGATAAGCTTGTGATTGCCGTGGCGATGAGCAAGCTGAAGCATGCTAACGAGGAGATAGAGAAGCGTGTGGAGGACATCAAGGCTGTTTTCCCGAAGGAATGTGCAGAACTGGTGGATGCTGGTGATGCTTCTAAGGGATTCCGGTTGGAGGTGGTTTCCTACGATGACCTTACCATCGACCTGGCGCATCGTCTGGGAGCCAAGTTCTTAGTGAGAGGCGTAAGAAGCGCCAAGGATTTCGAGTATGAGCGTGAGCAGGCTGACATCAACAAGCAGTTGGGCGGTGTAGAGACCATCCTGCTATTCTCTGATCCTCGCTACAGCAGCATCAGTTCTACGCTCGTCAGGGAGTTGAGATTCTTCGGAAGAGAAGTGGATGAATTCCTGCCTAAGGCGAAAGTGTGACAGGAATGAAGCACCTACTAACTTCATCGTATGAATCGAGAAGTGACGTGCAATCCTTGGAGAAATAAAGAATGAAGGAATAACAAAACAATTAAGAAATAACAGATAAAAATAGGAGGAAAAAGTATGATTACATACAATGTAGATGGCGTGAAAATGCCAAAGATCAAGAAGCGCGACACCAGTGCCTGGATTCGCAAGGTAGCTGCATCTCATGGCCGCAAGGTAGGAGAGATAGGCTATATGTTTGTAGATGACGAGAAGATTCTCGAAGTGAATAATGAGTATCTGGGGCATGATTACTATACCGATGTCATTACCTTCGATTATGATGAGGATGATGTGATTAACGGTGACATCGTGATTTCGCTGGATACCGTCCGCACCAATGCCGAGCAGTTTGGCAAGACCTATGATGATGAGCTTCACCGTGTCATCATCCATGGCATTCTGCACCTCTGTGGCATTAATGACAAGGGCCCTGGAGAGCGTGAAATCATGGAGGAGAATGAGAATAAGGCGCTCGCCCTGCTCGAGGGTGCTTCGATATTGAAGAAGTAAAGCCCTTCTATCATTTGAGGAAGTTAGGTTTCTTCATTTTCCCAGTAGAAGTATAGAAAAAACAACTGTTAACTGTTGACTGTTGACAGTGAACTAATAAAAAAAAAGGGAGATTCCAAAGCTGATGGTTGGAATCTCCCTTTATTTATTTTATGGTTCGGCGGATTTGCAATCTGCCGTAAACAAGTCTATATTTGTATTGCCTTGATTCTCTCCCGGCATTCCTTCAGGATTTCCTTCAGTTCATCCTCCTTGTTGGCCCTAAGCATGGCGATGCGGGTCTGCTTGAAGTCAGGGATTCCCTTGAAGATAGGGGAGGCGGCCAGATGGCGACGGGTGTGGAGAATGCCTCGGTACTCGTCGATGCGCTCGATATTGATGCGGAGCTGCTCTTCCAGAAGGTCGATTTTTTCATCCACGGTCAGTGGGGCGGCACCGGTATTGTCGAGATAATCACGGATTTCCTTGAAAATCCAAGGCCTTCCGAAGGTGGCGCGACCAATCATCACAGCATCTACACCATAGCGGTCGAAGGCAAGCTTAGCTTCTTCCGGGGTCGTAATATCGCCGTTGCCGATGATTGGGATATGAATGTGGGGATTGTTCTTCACCTCTCCGATGAGGCTCCAGTCGGCTTCTCCCGTGTACATCTGGCTACGGGTTCTGCCGTGGATGGTGAGTGCCTGGATTCCGCAGTCCTGCAGCTGCTCAGCCAGGTCGGTAATGATGAGGTTGTCATTATCCCAACCCAGTCGGGTTTTTACGGTTACAGGCACATTGACTGCTTTCACCACTTCTCTTGTAATATCCAGCATCAGAGGAATATTGCGGAGCATACCAGCTCCAGCGCCCTTTCCAGCCACTTTCTTGACAGGGCAACCGAAGTTGATGTCAATCACGTCCGGATGAGCCTGTTCTACTATCTTTGCAGCTTCCACCATATCCTCGGTGGTGCGGCCGTAAATCTGAATACCCACAGGGCGTTCCTCATCGCTTATCGTAAGCTTGCTGACGGTGCTCTTGATGCTTCTCACCAAAGCTTCTGCCGATACGAACTCAGTATAAACCATGGCTGCTCCGAATCGCTTGCAGAGCATGCGAAAGCCAATATCCGTTACGTCTTCCATCGGAGCGAGGAAGAGGGGCTGCGAGCCAAATTCTATATTTCCTATTTTCATCTTATTCTTTTTTGCGGCTGCAAAGTTACATCTTTTTTCTGATATTACCAAAATTCACTTCAGCAGATGATACATTCCTCCTGCCAATGTCCTGATGAGTCCTTTCATCTCCAATGTGAAGAGGAGGGCGGCGAGGCGGCTGATGTCAATGCCGCTCTGCACGGAAATCATGTTGATTTGGAGGTCGTTGTTTCTTGACAGAACATCCACGATGGATTGTTCTTCCGGCGAAAGGTCGGGAAAGAGACTGCGCTCAATGCCCTGCTGCTTGGCTCGCATCAGCTTGGCGTCATCCTGCCAACCCATATCCTTCACGAAGTCGGAGGCACTCGTAATCAGCATGGCACCATTCGAGCGGATGAGGTTGTTGCAGCCCTCGCTGTAAGCATCGCCTATCCTGCCAGGGAAGGCGAAGACATCTCGGTTGTAGGCTTGTGAGATTTCGCACGTGATGAGACCTCCTCCATGGGCGGCACTCTCTACCAGTATGCAGGCATCCGACATTCCTGCCACGATGCGGTTGCGGCGCACGAAGTTGATCTTGTCGGCGTTCGTCTGGGTCAGAAATTCCGTGAGCAGTCCGCCCTGTTCTATCATCCTTAGCGCCGTTTCTTTGTGGCGGTTGGGGTAGAGGTCGTCCAGTCCGTGAGCCAGTACGCCTACCGTCTCATACCCCTTGTCGAGCGCCTGTCGGTGGGCATTGATGTCCACTCCGTAGGCTAAGCCACTCACGATGAGAACCTGTGGACAGAGCTGCTTCAGTTCGGTGATGAATCGGCGGATGAGATCCTCGCCGTAAGGAGTGCAATGGCGGGTTCCCACGATATTGATGACGCGCTGCTGGTTCAGGTTGGCGTTGCCCTTGTAGAAGAGCATGAGCGGCGCATCGTCGCATTCCTTGAGTCGGCTGGGATAGCGTTCGTCGTTCATCGTGAGGGGTTCTATGCCGTAGCGCAGGTCATATTCCAGTTCCACTTCAGCCCTTTTTCTTGCCTCATCGCTATTCTGGATGGCGTTCACGAGTTTATCTGAAGCATCGGGCAGGATGTCACGGAGATTGTTTTTGTGCTCCATGATGAGCGTGGCGGAGCCCACCTTTCTATATAGTTCCAGCATTCCCGCAAGACTGAAGTAGTTGAGCCTTGTGAGGAGAATCGTATTTAAAATTTCTTGTTGATCCACGGTGTTGTTTTTGATTTATTGTTTGTAATTTAATAGTTAGGTTTGCACCTTTGAGAGCTAAGGGTTTTCACTACATGCTGTAGAATTCTTCATTCTTCGTTCTTCACTCTTCACTTTCTCTTCAGGTACTCATATCCTATCCTGCACCTCAGACATTCCTTCTTGTCGCAATATTCCTTTTTCAGTTGGATGAGGGCTTGCGAGTCTCCGGCGTTTTCCACCTCCAATCCGCATTGCTGCCACATTCTCACGATATGGTTGTTTTCAGCCTTCAGTTCCTCCAGGAATTCGAAAGCCCGGTCGCAGTACTTTTCCTCACCTCTGTGCCGTCCGTAGGCAAAGAGGATGGGAATGACGGTGTTGATGATGAGCAGGTTGAGCGAGAAAGGGGATATGTGCTTCTCGTTGCGTATGCTCTCGCTTCCGAAGGTGTAATGCGTCTCCCAGTAGGGTGTAACCGATGTTTTCAACACTCCGATGACCTCCTTCACGGTGGTGGCTTCGAGCAGATGGCTGAGACTTGCCTGGCGCCGGAAATAGAGGTTGGCCAGTTGGGAGATGCGGATGTGGGGGAAGTTCTGCGGGCGCAGTCTCAGAAAGCGCCAGAGCTTGTAGTCTATGGGCGCGAGCGAGAATTTATGTTGCAGATAGAGGTATTCATTCCTGAGTTTGGAGAAATATCCGTCGTTCAGTGCGTCTTTCTGATAGCGTTCGGGGATGGTTGACAGTTCGAGCAGTCCAGCCTGTCCTAAGAAGATGGCTTCTATCTGGAAGAGGTCGTCGCGGTGATGATCTACCGAGTGCAGGGGGATGGAGAGAGCCCATTGCTCGAAGGCTTCCCCGTTGATGCCGAATCCGTAGTTGCGGGCCAGGGTCACGAAGTATGCGTTTTCCCAGTCTCCGTTGCATTTCTTCACTCTCTCGGCAATAGCTTCTGTTTTCTGTGAGAGTCGCTCGGTTTGCAGGGCGCTCATCCAGGAGTGTACGGAGAGGCGGGTGAGGGCAGGGATAATCTGATAGCAGGGTGGATACTGGTCGATGGAGAGCAGTTCCTGATAGTGTCGGAGCACGTTTTCGGGGATGCTGAGCTGCATCTGCGTGAGGGGTTCTCCCTTGGAGTTGCGGGCTTCCAGGTCGATGATTCCGCAAACGTGGAGCACCACGTTGTCGTATCGCTCGTCCTTCTCGTGTCCGTGCAGATACCAGTCGCTCGCCTTGTCGTGTATTTCGATATTGCCCACCCAGAGCATTCCATCTATCTTGATTTTAGCATTGAAGAAATCGGGTCCCGCATTGCGGTTGTGCAGCCCTGGGTCGATGACTTCCACCTGCCGATGGTCGGTAGTATGGAGAGGAGAAAGTGGAAACAGCTTGTGTTTCCATACATAGTGAAGTAATTGCTCCATGATAGTTTTCTTTATTTGGTTTCAAAAGATTTGGTTTCAAAAGATTTGGTTTTTAAAGCCAGCGCTCGAAAGCCTTGTCGTAGTCTTCGCTATTACCCAATCTGCCATTGATGAGGCACACCAGTTCTACGGTAGCCTTGAGGCAGAGTTTCTCATCGTTAGCACGGAAGATGTCCTGATGGAAGATGTATCTTACGCCCTGCTTTTCCAGCCACAGGCGGGAGAGGAATTCATCGTCGCACTGCAGCGGCACCTTGTATTGCAGGTTCATGCGAGCCACTACTGCGTCCACGCCCTTATTGTGCATTTCTGCAAAGCTGAGTCCGCATTCCTTCAAGAAGAGATGGCGCGTATGTTCCATGTAGTGCAGATAGTTGGCATTGTTTACGATTCCCTCTATGTCGCACTCATAGTCGCGCACCTCCATTTTTGTTTCAAATATGTATTTGCTCATATCTTTTATTTTTTTTAAATTCTTTCAGAAGTAGGCTAAAATGTTTAGAATCATACGATTTTGCCCCAAATCACTGCAAAAATAAGCAAAATTTTCTATTTATTACTATAATAATGCGCTTTTTTCTACAAATAAATCGGTTTTTCCAAGATTTTTGATTATTTTTGCCGAAAGGAATAAACAAAAAAACAAGATAACAATGAAAATAGCTTTGATAGGCTACGGCAAGATGGGACACATGATCGAAGAGATCGCCTTGCAGCGTGGCCATGAAATCGTATGTAAGATTGACGTAAATAACCCTGAAGATATCGACAGCCCGGAGTTCTGCTCTGCGGATGTGGCTATCGAGTTTACCAACCCTACTGCCGCTTACGGCAACTATCTCAAGGCTTTCTCCCACAATGTAAAGGTGGTTTCGGGTTCTACCGGATGGATGAAAGACCATAAGGAAGACGTGGAGAAACTTTGCGCCGACGGTAAGCAGACCCTCTTCTGGGCCTCTAATTTCAGTATCGGTGTGGCTATCTTCTCTGCCGTCAACCGTTATCTGGCTAAGATCATGAACGGGTTCCCACAGTACTCTGTATGTATGCAGGAAACCCACCACGTACATAAGCTCGATGCTCCTTCTGGCACTGCCATCACCCTGGCAGAGGAAATCATCGACAATATCGACCGCAAGAAAGACTGGAAGCGCGGCGTGACTTACTGGACTGAGGACGGTCATCACGACGAGGGCGATCAGAACATCACTGATGAGGATTTGGTGATCAACTGCGTGCGCGATGGCGAGGTTCCTGGAATCCATGCCGTGATGTACGATTCTGATGCCGATATGATTACCATTGAGCACAGTGCTCATTCACGCAAGGGCTTCGCGCTCGGAGCTGTGCTTGCAGCTGAGTTCACAGCCAACCATTCCGGTCTGCTCACCACATCAGATCTCTTTAAGTTCTAAATGATAAACAGGTTCAGATTGGTTCTAAGGATGAAATTCTGATGGAATCTTTAAGCAGTTCCTAATAAAAACGTTCTGATCTGATAAGCAGAAAAAAGAGAAAAAAATGATAGATAAAGAGAAACAAAAACTGAATATGAAGGTGCAGTGGACGAAGTTTGCCATTGTGATAGTACTGTACCTTGCATTCCTCATCTGGTTGAAGAGTTGGCTGGGACTGATCGTCGTGCCATTCATCTTTGATGTGTATATTACCAAGAAGATACGCTGGCAGTGGTGGAAGGACTCCGAGGGTCCTGTACGCTTCATCATGAGCTGGGTAGATGCTCTGGTATTCGCCCTCGTGGCAGTGTATTTCATCAACCTGTTCTTCTTCCAGAACTATGTGATTCCGTCTTCATCTCTCGAGAAGAGCCTTCTCACGGGCGATTATCTCTTCGTGAGCAAGGTGAGCTACGGTCCACGTATTCCTCAGACTCCACTCACCATGCCTCTCACCCAGCACACCATGCCGCTGGTCAACGTGAAGAGCTACTGTGAATGGCCTCATTGGGATTATCGCCGCGTGAAGGGATTGGGCGATGTGAAGCTCAACGACATCGTGGTGTTCAATTATCCTGCGGGCGATACCTTGGTGAATGAAGAGCGCTATCAGGCACAGGATTACTACCAGATGGTGTATGGATTCGGCGAGCAGATTTTGGAGCAGAACGGACTTTCCAAGGACGTGAGACAGATGAATCCGCTGCAGCAGCGCCAGTATTTCGAGCAGGTTTACCAGGTGGGCAGAAGCTACATCGTGAGCAATCCGGGCGAATATGGCGACATCATCAGCCGACCTACCGACCGCCGCGAGAACTACGTGAAGCGCTGCGTTGGTTTGCCAGGACAGACCCTGCAGATCAAGAATCGCATCGTATATCTGGACGGCAAGGCCAACAAGGAGCCTGACAATGTGCAATATACCTACAAGATGAAGCTCAAGGGCGAGTTCCCGATGGATTTGGCAGACGAGTTGGGCATTACCAATGAAGACTTGCTGACCTACAACCAGTCGGGCGCTATTCCGCTTACCCGCAAGGCTTATCTCGCTCTGAAGGCCAATAAAAATCTGGTGGAGAGCATCTCCATCAATACCGATGCTACTTATGGCGACCTCTATCCGCTGAATGCCTATACGGGTTGGACGCGCGATAATTACGGTCCGGTATGGATTCCGAAGAAGGGCCAGTCTATCGCCCTCACGCTGAAGAATCTGCCTGTATATGAGCGTTGCATCAAGGTGTATGAGGGCAACGACCTGAAGGTGGACCGCCAGGGCCGCATCTTCATCAACGGCAAGCAGGCGAAGAGTTACACCTTCAAGCTCGACTATTACTGGATGATGGGCGATAACCGCCACAATTCAGCCGACTCCCGCTATTGGGGCTTTGTGCCTGAGGATCATGTGGTGGGCAAACCTATCTTCATCTGGTGGAGCCACAGTCCAGACCATCCGGGCTTCTCGGGTATTCGCTGGAACCGACTCTTCAAGTTTGTCGATAACATCAAGTAAGGTCGATAACAAAAGTAAGATTCAGACGGTTTGAAAATAGCATTCAAATTCCTCCTCTCATTGGTGCTGGCATTGCTCTTAGCATGGGGCATCCGCACCTATGTATTCACTGTCTTTTCTGTGCCCGAAGGTGGGCTTCCTCCCCAGCTGAAGGAGGGTAACAGAGTGATAGTGAACAGGATTGACTGCGATATTTTTCACCGTGGCGAGACAATAGTTTTTGCCGATTCCGTAGAGTGCCTCGTTACTCCGAAGTCGAAATATATGGGTAGGGAGAAGAAAGGCTCTTATGTGCGGGGCTGGATGGAAGCCAATTTCATCGGAGTCATCGAGCAGATGCCTGGCGATACGATTCGCATGGGCAGGGAGCGATACGTCATTCCTACCATCTGCTGCAAGCGCTGCGGCTGCAAGGATTGCCGCTTCTATCTCGTGCGCACGGCGAAGGGAAAAACCATTGTCCACAAGCATCAGATTATCGGAAAAGCATATAAGTTGTTTTAGACAAGTATAGAAAAATAAACTGTTAACTGTTGACTGTTGACAGTTTATTTTTATTTTGAACCAGTTTTCATCAGTTGGTTTATCCCAATCAAGTTGTTCAATTTCATTTTATAGATAAGAGACAGAAATTTCAAGAACCCCAAACTATTAAAAGAAAAAGATTTTGAAAGCAATATTATCTTCCACGTATTTCGGTCCTGTGCAGTGGTATCAGAAGCTGAACCGCTATGAGGAGTGCCTGATAGAGCGCCATGAGAGCTTTATCAAGCAGACTTACCGCAACCGAATGATTATCCCTACCACCAATGGTCCTCTTTCTCTCACCATTCCTACCAATCACGGCACTTCGCTGGCGATGAAGGATATTCGCATTTCCGACCATGCCAACTGGCGCCACGTGCATTGGAATGCGCTTCTCTCGGCTTATGGTGAGAGTCCTTTCTTCGAGTATTATCAGGACGACATCCGCCCTTTCTACGAGAAGAAATACGAATTCCTCTTTGATTTCAATATGGAAATCATGGAGAAGATGATAGAACTGCTCGACATCCGTCCGAAAGTCTCGGTTACAGACCGATACGTTTTAAGTGAAGAACGAAGAATGAAGAGCTTTTTAAGTGAAGAAGGAAGAGTGAAGAGTGAAGAATTCAATAGCCCAGAAGCGCAAGCCCAATTCAACACTCAACACTCAACATTCAACGCTCAAATACGGGATTTCCGTGATGCGATTCGTCCGAAAAAGCCTCTTCCTGATGCAGATTTCATTCCTCAGCGCTATTATCAGGTGTATGAGCAGAAACATGGTTTCTTGCCCAACATGAGCATTCTCGACCTGCTTTTCAATGAGGGCAATGAGGCGATATTCTATTTGTAAGACAAAAATGATACGGCGAAGGCATTTTTCTTTTCGGTCTTCACCAGGTTGAGGTCGGCCTCGTCTGGATTCTTACCCTCTTTCCTTGTCTGGTTGATACGTGACTTTGCTTGCCCCCCGTTTCTTGCCCTTATTTTGGTCATCATTGATGACTGAGGTTAGTCGTCTATTAAGCCTGACTTCCAGTACAAGAGAAACTTTCTTTCGATTGCTGGTGCAAAGGTACAACTTTTGGGAATTGAAAACAAATTATTTCGCTATAGATTTCGGTGGCATTTTCGTAAGTGCTTGATTGATAACGTTTTATCGCGATATTTTGGCAATCGTTTTGTGCATTTTGATTGATTTGGAAGAAAAATGAAGGTTAGCGGCCCTGGATTTTGATGAAGCGGTCATTTGGTCATGGTCATCTTCGGTCAAAATCATTTCGGGGGCGCTCTTTTATCCTATAATATATTATAGACTACTTTGACCAATTCCATTTTCATTTTGACCGAAAATGACCATGACCGATTTTGAACGGATTTGCCATTTCTTAGAAAGCAAATCTATGTTAGATGTGTTTGCTAAAAAGTGTTTGACTCTCAAGTATTTGTGTGTATATCGAAGGGCGAATATCAGCGTGTTTCAGGCGCTGGTATTCGTCCTTTTTATGTTTTTATCCTTTTGCATTTGCTGTGGCAAAAATGCTGGAAAAAGCCCCAATATCGCTAAAAAATGGTTATCAAATGATTGTTTTTAGTACGAAAAGGGCATTTATTGAGTATAAAATAGATACGATATCACCTTAATTATAATATAAATAGACTGAACTTGCGAAACTTGAATTATCACTCTGCAGGATATTCTGGTGGTTTATCAGACCCATGGCATGACTGGCTGGCTTCCATGCAGGTACTATTTACCCCGGTTTCTTGACTTAAATCAAAAAAACAGAGTGTATGGAAACTTTTCTCTTAAATTGTTTGTGTGCGCACACAAAAAGTTATACCTTTGCACCAGAAATAAGATACAAGGTTACAAAAGATTGTTAGGATAAGGAAAAAAAAGATTGTTAGGATAAGCATAGAACGAGCTTGGAAGGCATGAAGAGATTGCTAAGAAGAACATGAAAAGATTGCTGGAAAAGTTAAGATAAAGGCAAAAGATTGCAGATAGGATAACAAATGAAAGTTGACAGGCTCTTCGGAGTCTTCAATATAGAGGTAGGTAAAGATTATTAGGATAACTTGAGGTTGTCTTTCTTCGGGAAGCAATCTCTTAAAAAAAGAAAGGTAAAAATTATGTTAGTTTTAGGTATGGTTTTCGCAGTATTGGTAGCTGTTGCAGCTGAGGTTAGTGCAATCAAGAACGACCTCGCTTAGGCTTAGCCAAGAAGGTTTCCTAAGAGGGAATCATGCGAACGGAACCGTAGTCATGGGTTTCGAAAAAATGGTTAGATTGGGGTGTGAATCCCTGCGTTTAGTTAGAGTTTTAGGGGTGAAAGTCCCTGTGTTTAAAGTTTGAATTGGAGATGAAAATCTCCGCGTTTGAAAGTAGTTTTTGAACGAAGAGGAAGCCAAATGGGCTTCCGCTATGAGGGGCGAAAAGCTCCTTTTTTTGTTTCATGGCGGTTGGGTTTCAGAAAAAACTGTTTGCTGGCCGAACCGGATGAAATCAGTTTTTGAAAAGGCAGTTATTAATTCAATAGGTAATATAAAGGCAATTGCAGGGGGTGTAGTTTTCCCTTCGCAGTTGCCTTTCTCATTTGTAATTTCTCATTTAATTGTCTTTCTCATTTGAAGATCAGGGTGATGAGTCTGTCTTTGTCGAAAAGTTCCCTTGCCACGTCTTGAATCTGTTGGCTGGTAATGGCTTCCACCTGTTCGTAGAGGCAATCAACGTTTTTCTCCCAACCATGGTGGAGGAAGCTCTTACCGAAATCGAGGGCGAAGTTCTCACGGTTGTCGCAGGCAACGCCAATCTGACCCTTAATCTGCTTTTTGGCAGCTTTCAGTTGAGAGTCGGAGAGCGGTTTCTCCATCATCCGGTCCAGTTCTTTGCGCACCAGTCGCAGGCAGCGCTTGATGTCGTGTTCATCGCAACCGAAGTAGATGCTCCAGGTGCCCGTATCTCCGTAGGCCACCATCGTGCTTTCCACGGTATAGACCAGTCCATTGTGCTCTCTCAGTGCGAGATTGAGTTTAGCGTTCATGCCCGGTCCGCCGAGGATATTGTTGAGCAGATAGAGCGGCATTCGTCGGTCGTCGTTCACATCGTAGGCTCTTGTTCCTATCATCACATGCGCCTGATGGGTATTCTTTTGCATCACAATCGTCTGCCCGGCAATCTCTTCCCCCACAGATGGATAATTTTTAGGTCCCACAGATTTCACAGATGACACAGATTTTTCTGTAGTAATAGAATTCTCATCCCCCGCGAATCCCGTGTCTCCCGAGAAATCTGCGTCATCTGCGAAATCTGCGTGACAATCCTCTTCAGCAAGCTTGCCCGAATCATCATCTGCGAGTGCCCTCCTGACAAGCTTCACCAGCTTCTTGAAATCAATATCCCCATAAGCGAAGAATATCGCATTGTCGGGGCGATAGAGTTTGCGGGTGAATCGTAGTGCATCCTCAGTAGTGAAGGAGCGAACCTGCTCGGCAGTGCCCAGAATATTATGTCCTAAGGGCGAACCCTTGAAGAGAATATTCTCAAACTCATCATAGATCAGTTCGGCAGGCGAATCGTTGTAACTCTCAATCTCATCGCAGATCACCTCCACCTCCTTGTCGATTTCCGCTTGCGGATAGACGGAGTGGAACACGATGTCGGAAAGCAGATCCACTGCCCTGGCGATGTGCTCCTTCAGAATGGCAGAATAATATACGGTGCCCTCCTTGTTGGTGTAGGCATTGAGGTCGCCGCCCACGCTCTCCAGACAGTTGAGAATGTGCCACGCCTTGCGCCGCTCAGTGCCCTTGAAGGTGACGTGCTCGCAGAAATGGGCGAGTCCTTCTTCGCCAGGTTCCTCATTGCGGGTGCCGGCGTTTATCTGATAACCGCAATATACTACCTTGCTATCGGAAGGCAGATGGATGATGCGGAGTCCGTTGTCGAGTGTATGTGTATTGTATTTCATTTCTATGCAAAATCAATGTACAAAATCAATGTGCAAAATTCATTGTGCAAATTTCTAATGTGCAAAGTTACATCTAAAATGTAATTTATCCAAAAATATCAGCTATTTATTTTGCATTATCGCCAAAAACATTTATCTTTGCCTGCAATTAATTCTGCCGGGGAAATCCGGACGGGGAATGATTCCAATTCTTCTTCAGATAGGAAACTGTTTCCCGGTCAGGCAAGAATCGTTTCCGGTTGAACAAGAATATAGTTTTTTGACAAGAATATAGTTTTTAACAAGATACAGAAATATACAATGCGCAAGGTTATAGGAATAGGAGAGACCGTTCTGGACATTATCTTCAAGAATGGCAAGCCGATAGAAGCAGTGCCGGGCGGCTCATCGTTTAATGCCGTCATTTCTTTGGGGCGTGCGGGGGTGAATACTTCGTTTATCAGCGAGGCAGGCAACGACCGTATCGGCGAGTATGTCATCGAGTTTTTGAGGGAGAATGGGGTGAATGCCGACAATGTGAGCATCTTCCCTGATTCGAAATCGCCTCTCTCATTAGCTTTCCTCGATGAGAACAACAATGCTGACTACATCTTCTACAAGGATCATCCGCACGACCAGCTGGAGTTTGCTACTCCCGAAATCAATGCAGGCGACATCGTACTCTTCGGTTCGTTCTTCGCCCTGAATCCTGTGGTTCGTCCTCAGGTGGCTGGCTTCCTGGAATACGCCAAGAGTAGTGGAGCCATCCTCTATTACGACGTGAATTTCCGTGCTTCTCATCAGAACGAAATCATGAAGATTACGCCTAATCTGATAGAGAATTTAGAGATGGCGGATTTCGTGCGCGGCAGTCATGAGGACTTCGGAATTCTCTATAAAAAACCGGAGGCTGACAAGGTGTATAATGCCGAAATCAGTTTCTACTGCAAGAAGTTCATCTGCACCCAGGGTGCCGACCCGGTGGAGGTGCGTGCTGAGAACGGATTTGCCAAGAGTTATCCTTCCGAGAAGATGAAGACGGTGAGCACCATCGGAGCTGGCGACAACTTCAATGCCGGTTTCGTATTCGGATTGATCAAGGATGGAATCACCCGCGAAGACATCGATCACGGTTTGACCGAGGCGCAATGGGACAGTTTGCTGAAGAGTGCCCAGGAGTTCTCTGCCGAATGCTGCAAGGACATCTACAACTATGTTTCCAAGGAATTCGGAGAGCGGTGTAAAAAGGTAAAAAAGTAAAAAGGTAAAAAAGTAAAAAAATATTATGACTGAGATTACAAACAAAATTTATTATGTAGGCGTTAACGACCGCAACAAGCATCGTTTTGAGGGCCTCTGGCCTTTGCCTAACGGAGTGAGCTACAACTCTTATATCATTGACGATGAGAAGGTAGCGCTGGTAGATACTGTAGAGGTGGATTTCTTCACCCAGTTCCTCGAGAATATCCACGAGGTGATTGGCGACCGCGAAATCGATTACCTCATCATCAACCACATGGAACCTGACCACAGCGGCTCCATCGCCCTCATCAAGAAATATTACCCTAACATCAAGATTGTGGGCAACAAGAAGACTCTCGGTATGCTGGAAGGCTTCTATGGCGTTACCGACGATGTGGTGGAGGTGAAGAATGGCGAAACCCTCTCGCTCGGCAATCATGAACTGAGCTTCGTTCTCATCCCTATGGTTCACTGGCCAGAGACCATGGTTACCCTGGATGCGAAGAACAAGGTGCTCTTCTCGGGCGATGCCTTCGGCTGCTTCGGTGCGCTGAACGGCGGAATCATCGATACGGAAATCAACTGCGAGACTTTCTGGCTGGAGATGGTTCGCTACTACTCAAACATTGTGGGTAAGTATGGAATCCCTGTTCAGAATGCCTTGAAGAAGTTGGCTGGCGTGGAGCTGGATTACATCTGCTCAACCCATGGTCCTGTTTGGCACGAGCATATTGAGAAGGTAATCGGCATGTATGATAAGATGTCGAAGTACGAGACGGAGCCGGGCCTCGTTATCTGCTACGGCACCATGTACGGCAACACCGAGCGCATGGCCGAAATCATCGCCCGTGCAGCAAGCAAGGCTGGCGTGAAGAACATCGTAATGTACAACATCTCGAAGACTCACCACAGCTACATCCTGCGCGACATCTTCCGCTACAAGGGTCTCATCGTGGGTGCTCCAACCTACAATGCCGGTCTTTATCACGAGATGGAGGTTCTCCTCTCCGAGCTTGCCAATAAGGACGTCAAGAACCACCTCCTTGGCTGGTACGGTTCTCATTGCTGGGCAAGCAAGGCAGTGGCTAAGATTCAGGAGTGGAACGAAACCAAGCTCCACTACGAGCCAGTGGGCGAGCCGGTGGATATGAAGCAGGCGATTACTCCAGAGGTAAAGGCGCAGTGCGAGGCGCTGGGTAAGGCGATGGCCGAGAAGCTGCTGGCGGAATAAAATAAGAATCTATTCATTCTGAATGAAAGGTTTTAAATGAAAGTATTCATTCAGAATGAAAGATTTCATCTATTGGGCACGAGCAATCGTGCCCTTTTTTATGTTTCTAAAGAGTTAAATCGATGAAAAAGTTTGGCGTTATCGAGTAAAAAGCGTATATTTGTGACCGAAAACCGTGTCTTGACACAAAAAAACGTCATAAACTATGTATTTTGAACGTAAAGCATACTTGAAAGAACTCATCTCGGCAGAAGGCAATGGGATGATAAAGATTATCACCGGCATTCGCCGTTGTGGTAAATCCTTCCTTTTGTTCAACATCTTCCGCAAGCATTTGCTTGAAAGAGGTGTTGCGGAAGATCATATCATACAAGTAAATCTTGAAGACCGTAGAAACAAGAAACTCCGTGACCCTGATGCTTTGCTGGAGCATATCGATGCTTTGATGAAAGATAAGGATAGGTATTATATTCTCTTGGATGAGGTTCAGATGGTGAAGGAGTTTGAGGATGTGCTCAACTCTTATCTCCATGTGGAAAATGCCGAAGTGTATGTTACTGGTTCCAATGCCCGATTCTTATCGAAGGATGTGATAACTGAATTTCGTGGTAGAGGTTGGGAAATCCGAATCCATCCGTTGAGTTTTTCTGAATATTATGAAGTGGTAGGAGGAGAGGAGCGTCAAGCCCTGGAAACCTATTATCTTTATGGTGGATTGCCTGCTGTGGCGCAGATAGAAACTCCTGAAGCGAAACAGAATTATCTTCGTGAGATTTACGAGACGGTTTATCTGAAGGATGTTTTGGAGCGTAATCGGCTGAAGAATTCTGATGGGATGCGCGAGTTGGTGCGCCTTCTGGCTTCTACGATTGGTTCCTGTACGAATGTGCAGAGAATTTCTAATACGTTCAAATCTGTTGGAGGAGTGGAAATCGGTACTAAAACTATTGGCAGGTATCTGGAGAACCTGCAGGATTCCTTCATCATTAGCGAGGCTTTGCGCTATGATGTGAAAGGACGCAAATATATTGGTACTGGTACCAAGTATTACTTCGAGGACATCGGTATCAGAAATGCCGTGGTAGATTTCCGGCAGATAGAATTCACCCATATCATGGAAAACGTGGTTTATAACGAATTGCGGAAGCAGGGTTATACTGTGGATGTGGGGTCAGTAGAGAGCTTCAAGCGGGATGAGAATGGTAAGCTGCAGCGTAGGAATCTTGAGATAGATTTCGTGGTGAACCGTCATGATGAACGCCTCTATATCCAGTCTGCTTATGCCTTGCCTGATAAGGAGAAGGTAGATCAGGAGCAGGCTTCTCTTTTGAATGTAAACGATGGCTTCCGCAAACTGATAATCGTAGGGGATAGGTATCGTTCGGGTTATAATGAAGAAGGCATTCTGATGATGAGTCTCTCCGATTTTCTCTTGGGGAAAGAAAATAAGGGATAGATGGTCTTGAAGAAAATATCAAAGGCGGAAGAACAACTGGGGTTAACAGAGTTAACAGTTGTTTTTCCGCTCTTACTTTAGAGTTCTATATTGTTGCAAATTAAGCATATTGAAACATGCTTAATTTACAAACCTTGTTTTTGTTACTGATATTCAATAAGTTATAAGCGTAAATTAATATAAGAAATGAGTGAAACTGAGTCCCTTTTTCCTTAAAATGCACGCTTTTGCCTGAAAAATCGCCTTGAAATGCAAATTAAGCCTAAAAATATAGGCTTATTTTTACCAAAACTTGCAGAACAAGAAATTTATCCGTATATTTGTGCCAAAAAATAGTTGGAATTATGGAATATACGGCACTTTTAGAGAAACAGATATTAGGTAGGTTGAAGATAGACAACCCCTGGTGGACGGAAGGCAGGATACCTTCTTACTATCAGGAAATGAGTCCTCGCCTCTATCTCGACATCTTCTATCCACTGGTAAGGGATGTCAGCATTCAGCGTGCCCTCATCTTGATGGGACCTCGCCGAGTGGGTAAGACGGTGATGCTCTATCATTCCATCCAGCGGTTGATAGACGAGGGGGTATCGCCTCAGAATATCATCTATGTTTCGGTGGAAACTCCTATCTATAACAATATCCTCTTGGAACAGTTGTTTTCTTTGGCAAAACAGATATTGGATAAGGAAGACAGCCAGGAAGAATTTTATGTTTTCTTCGATGAGATACAGTATCTCAAAGACTGGGAAATCAATCTGAAATCCCTGGTAGATACCTATCACAACGTGAAGTTTGTGGCTTCCGGTTCTGCTGCTGCGGCATTGAAAAAGAGCAGCAACGAAAGCGGAGCGGGCAGGTTTACCGATTTCAATCTGCCGCCGTTGCTTTTCTTCGAGTATATACATCTTAAGAAATATGAGCATCTGATGCGCCAATCCAAGGTGGAATGGGATGGGATAGAGAGCGATATCTATAGTACGATAGATATTGATAAGCTGAACAGTCTCTTCCTCGACTATATCAATTATGGCGGTTATCCTGAGGTGGCTTTTTCTTCCCGAATGCAGGAAGACCCGGGGCAGTTTGTTCGCCACGATATTGTAGATAAGGTATTGTTGAGAGATTTGCCGAGTCTTTATGGCATTTCGGATGTGCAGGAACTGAATTCGTTGTTTACGATGATAGCTTATCATAGCGGTATGGAGTTTTCGTATGAAAGTATGTCGAAGGAATCGGGTGTCAAGAAGGAAACCATTCGCAGGTACGTCCAGTATCTGGAGGCTGCTTTCCTGATAAAGGTTGTGACAAGAACGGATGATACGGCAAAGCGATTCCAGCGCCAAACTACTTTCAAGATTTATCTGACTAATCCTTCGCTGAGATGTGCGCTTTTTGAGCCAATCAAGATCATGGATGGCAATATCGGAGACATGATAGAAACTGCCATCTATTCGCAGTGGATTCCGAGAAAGGGACACATTGCCTATGCCAACTGGAAGATGGGGCGTTCGCAGGGCGAGGTGGATTTGGTGGGCATCAATGATGCTTTGCAGAAGCCTTATTGGGCGGTGGAAATCAAATGGTCGGACAGGTTCTTCGACAGACCTTCTGAACTTTCGTCCTTACAGTTTTTTATGGAGAAGAATCATCTGCCTCAGGCATTGGTAACTTCCATCAGTAAGGGAGGAGTAAAGGAGATGGATTTTGGTACGCTTCATTTCATTCCTTCTGCCTGCTATGCTTATACGGTGGGAGAGAATACATTGAGGCAAGCCAGGAAGAGTTTTGGTTTGTAAGAACGTAAAAAGCGACCTTCTGCCGAATTGTGTTCTCGGTAGAAGGTCGCTTTACTTCATTTCTATAGATGATTTCTATAGAGGGTTCTATCCCTCGCAGAGCTTTGCCAATTCTTCCAGGTTATCCGCTACTTCTATCACATCTCGCCAATCGCCGCGAATCATGCTTTTCTCTGCCAAATCGTCCAGCAGGGCGATGGTGGAGTTCCAGAAGCCCTTCATGTTGTAGAGAATCACCATCTTGTGATGGTAGCCGATGGTGTGGGCGGCGGCGATGGTGAAGATTTCATCCAGGGTGCCGACGCCGCCAGGAAGGGCTACGAAGAGGTCGCTCTGGGCAAGCATCAGGTCCTTGCGGTCGCTGAGATTATCACACGGAATCTCGATGTCGAGGTCTGGGAAGGTTCTGCCTCCTCGCTCTACAAGCGTAGGAACCACACCGATGGTTCTGCCGCCATTCGCCTTTACTGCCTTGCCAATGCAATCCATCAGACCAGAGTTGCAGCCGCCGAAAACCAGGTCGTGCCCGTTCTCAGCCATCCACTTTCCCAACTCTTCCGTCATCGTGAAGAAATCCGGGTCGATATTCTTATTCGCTGAACAAAAAACTGCTATTTTCATGTCTTTATCTTCTATGATTATGATGTTTTATCTGTTGTTTATTGATATTTTATCTGTTGTTTATTGATGTTTAGGCAAAGATACGCAAAAATATCGAGATTATTCATCTGTTTTTGCGGATAATTTCTTAATTTTGCAAACAATAACTAATCTGATAAACAAAAATAGATTTCTTATAAAACAGGACAAAAGATTTCTTATAAACGATACAACAGAATGAAAAGGATTATCACATATAGCATCATTGCATTACTGCAGGCGTCTGTAGCGTTTGCACAGGTCTCTCAGAAGCCGAAGCTTCAGAAGCGGGAGAAGTATGAATGGGAGGGAGAAATTCCTACCTACGTGGAGCAACTGAAGAAAGAACTGACCTATCCGATGGCTTGGGGCAACAGTCCTGTCAGAAACTTCAAGAAGTGGAAGAAGGCGGCAAGGGCGAAGGTTCTTGAATGTATGATGACGCCTCCGAAGGCGGCTGTGGCTTGGGATATGGAAGTGCTCGGTGAGGAACAGAGAGACGGATATAAGGCGCAGAAAATCGCCTTCAATATTAATGCCTATTCCCGCATTACGGCTTATCTCCTGATTCCGGATTCTGAAGATGGGAAGAACCCTAAAGCAGAAGCTGGGTTGCTGTCTTCTGCTCAGAATAAGAAATCGGGGAAATTCCCAGCAGTGGTGGCGCTCCACGATCATGGCGCCCATCTCTTTATAGGAAAGGAGAAGATGATTCGCCCTTTCTTTATCGCTTCTGAAGAGCAGGATGCGGATGGGAAGATTTCTGAAAAGAAGAAGGCTGCCAACCAGGAGGTTCTGGACGATGCAGATGCGTGGGTAAACCAGCTTTATGATGGTCAGTATGTGGGCGATTACCTGGCGAAGCACGGTTATGTGGTGCTCTCGATTGATGCGCCGATGTGGGGAGAACGAGGCCGAAAGGAGGGCGTGGATAGAAATAAATACGATCTTATCGCCGGCAATATGATGATGCTGGGTCGTGACCTTTCTGCCTTCATGACTTACGATGATATTTCCAGTACCGAGTTCCTGGCTTCGCTGCCGATGGTGGATGCGAAGCGTATCGGATGCGTGGGGTGTTCGATGGGAGCCTATCGTTCGTGGATGCTCTCGGCTTTGTCGGATAGAATCAGGGTGGGTGCTTCCATCTGCTGGATGATTACCACGGATGCTCAACTTACCAGGCGTTTTGGCAGAAAGGAGAATGGTGGTTTTGCGAATTGCTTTCCTGGATTGCGCCAGTATCTCGACTATCCCCACATTGCTTCCCTCGCCTGTCCGAAACCGATGCTCTTCATCAACGGCACAAAAGATAAGCTTTTCCCAGTGCCCGGCGTAAAGGATGCTTTCGCCGAAATGCACAAGGCTTGGAAGAGTCAGGGAGTTGATAATCTGCTGGATACGGAGCTTTGGGACATTCCTCATTCCTGCGGACTGAAGGCGCAGGAGAAAATGCTGGAGTTTCTGGATAAGAATCTGAAATAGGGAAAATATCAAAAGTTTACTACGCTAACCCCTTAAAAAATGCCGTTAGCGTAGTGAACTTTTTGAATATACGAAATCAATCTTTACCACAATTCTTCAGGCGACAAGTCTTTGTCCTTTCTGCCCATCAGATAGTAATCGGCAAGGAACTGGATATTGGCCTGAGTAATCTTCAGACCCTCTTCCTTCACATATCGGCTGGTGAAGATGTTGGCATCAGGAAGCATTCCCTTTTCTATCAGCTTGCAAACAATCTCGTAAGGGAAAGGAAGACCGTTGCCGGAAATGATATTGAAACTGTCCTCTGCTGCACGCTCGGCATTGTAGTATGGGTTTTCAGGCGAAGCGATGCAATGGGCGGTTCCGAAGCTGATGTTGATGCCCGTATAAGGACTTCCGTACACGATGATTCCCTTTTCGTATTTCTGAGGGAAACTGATGTTGGATGGCAGTTCGAAACCGATATTCTTCAGGAATTCCTTCATCGTTTTGACATCCTCGATGAACACAAACTTGTCTCCATAGCCATTCTGCTTGAGCAGATTGTAGTCGTGGATGCTCTTCTTGTGTTTCTGAATATTTCTCTCAGCCTCTATCTGAGCCTTGTTGTCTTCATAAGTAGGATCGAGGAGAGCACCGGTTTGCCACCAGTCTCCACCAAATCGGAAGAGATTGCATACGAGCACATTCTCGCCGCTGAGGAAGGAAGAAGCATCCCCAATATTGGTAGATTCCTTGAGCACTCTGATGAGGCTCCCTTCTTCTGCCTTCTCCTGATTCTCCTTTGAGGTCTTCTCCGGATCATCTTCCTCCTCATACAAATCCTTCAGATAGAAGAATTTCTCATCCTCTTTCAGCATTCTGAAGGCTTTGGCTCCCTTGTAATCGATGTCCGTCCAGAGTTTGTGGGCAGGATGATGCTCGCTGATCTTGGCAAGCCATTCAGCAGAGGTGAGAGCCAAAAGATTGTGGCGGCTGTTCATCGTGTGCTCTATCTGGATGGAGTAGGCGATGATTTCATTGAAGCCCTGTGGAGAGCGGGCGAGCTTTTCGAGGTCGAACTGCAGGCGCTTGAGATTGTTGATGTTGAAGAAGCAGTTATAGTGAAACCATGCCAGCACGTCTCTGTATTCCAGGAACTTGTCTTCTGCTGTAGGCAACTCGCAGAGAATTTCACGCAGGCGCTCATTTTCCGGTGCAGTTTCATACTCCTTGTCGAGAAGATTATACACCAGTTTGGCAGCCAGTTCTATCGTACTGAAGAGGAAAGGTACGGCCTCCTGGATGTAGGCACTCTGCTGGTAATGGTGCCAGCACAGGAACTTGATGTCGGAGATGTTGATCTCGTCCGGATCGTATGGCGCATCATCTTCATTGAGAGAGTTCTTGACAAACTCCTTTTCGTTCTCATAGAACGGGATGTATGAACCATATCGCTTCTTGCATTCTGCGGTGAAAGTCTTCCAGATACAAGTACCGGAGAGCACGTCCTCAAAATATCCGGCGATGCAGAGGGCGAGCTGCTTGGCATCTTCCACGTCTTTGAACTGATGCGTGAAGCAGGCATCGTCGAGGGCGTGGTATATTTCATTGGATAACTCCGTATAATATTGATCCACTTCATTAGGTTTCTCGTATGGATGCATTGCCATCCATTCTTGAGTGAAAATTACTTTTTTCATATCATTCGATTGTTTGTTATTTCGTGCAAAGGTAATGAAATAATAGAGAAATCTGCAAGAAATTCAAAGTTTTTTCGTAACTTTGCACCCGAATTTAGGCAATCTTAATAAAACTATACGGTTGCCGCAAGCGTTTTAGAAGGATTTTGCACCCTAATTCATGGCTGGGAGGGTGAATTCGGCCTTCTATTTGATTATACATGAATTAAGGTTAAAAAGATTTGAAGACATTTGAAGAATTGGGCGTGAGCGAAGAGATTCGCCGTGCCATCGAAGAGCTTGGATTTGAGAATCCAATGCCAGTTCAGGAAGAAGTAATCCCATATTTGCTCGGTAATAAAAACGACGTGATTGCGTTGGCGCAGACGGGTACGGGTAAAACCGCATCCTACGGTATTCCGGTTATCCAGAAGACTGATGCTAATAGCAAGGAGACGCAGGCTGTCATCCTCAGTCCTACACGTGAGCTTTGTCTCCAGATAGCAGACGATTTGAACAGTTTTGCCAAGTACATCGACGGTTTGCATATTGCCGCAGTTTATGGCGGTACCGACATCGGAAGCCAGATACGCACCCTGAAGCATGGTGTGCAGATTATTGTGGCTACTCCTGGACGATTGCTCGATTTGATTAATCGTGGTGTGGCTCAGTTGGAGCACGTCAATAACGTGGTGCTTGATGAGGCTGACGAGATGCTCAACATGGGCTTCTCTGAGAGCATCAATGCCATCTTCGAGAATGTGCCGGAGGATAGAAACACCCTGCTCTTCTCGGCTACCATGAGCAAGGACATCGAGAAGATTGCCCTCAACTACCTGCACGATCACAAGGAAATCGTAGTGGGTTCACGCAATGAGGGTGCTGAGCACGTAAACCACATCTACTATCTCGTAAACGCCAAGGATAAGTATCTTGCCCTGAAGCGCATCGTGGACTTCTATCCACGCATCTTTGCGATTATCTTCTGCCGCACCAAATTGGAGACGCAGGATATCGCTGATAAACTTATCAAGGATGGATATAATGCCGAGGCCCTGCACGGCGACTTGAGCCAGCAGCAGCGTGACCTCACCATGCAGAAGTTCCGCAACCATACCGTTCAGTTCCTGGTGGCTACTGATGTGGCAGCACGTGGTCTGGATGTAGATGATCTGACTCACGTTATCAACTATGGTTTGCCTGACGATGTGGCAAGTTACACCCACCGAAGCGGTCGTACCGGTCGTGCAGGAAAGAAGGGAACTTCCATCTCTATTATCCATACTCGTGAGAAATTCAAGGTTCGCCAGATTGAGAAGCAGATTGGCAAGGACTTCGTGGATGGCGTTTTGCCAACCCCAGAGGAAATCTGCAAGAAGCAGCTCTTTAAGACCATGGACGATATCATGAAGACGGATGTGGATGAGGATCAGATTGCTCCATACATGGCTGAAATCAACCGCCAATTTGAGTACATCGACAAGGAGGATATCATCAAGAAGATGGTGACCATCACCTTCGGTAAGTTCCTGGATTACTACAAGAATGCTCCTGAGATTGTGAAGCCAGAGAGCGGTAAGGGTTCACGTAACGGCGAAGGCCGTGGAAATCGTGGCGAAGGCCGTGGCAAGGTTTCCAATGGTCGCAGAAAGCATGAGACAGAGGCTGGTTTCAAGAGACTGTTCATCAACCTGGGTAAGGCTGATGGTTTCTATCCGGGCGAAATCATGCAGTATCTGAACAAGCACGTGAAGGGTCGCCAGGAGGTGGGTCACATCGACCTGCTGAGTAAGTTTGCCTACATCGAGGTGCCTGAGGAGGATGCGAAGCGCGTGATGAAGGCTTTGAACGGAACTGAGTACAAGGGCAGAACCGTAAGATGTAATGATGCTGACGAGGAAGGTCATGGCAGAGGCAGTCGTGGTGGCCGTGATGCTGAGGGCAGAAGCGGTCGTGGCGGACGTTCTGCAGAGAAGGGTTCCCGTGGACGCAGAGGTTCTGATGATGCTCGTTTTGAGCGTGGAGGTCGTGGAAGCCGTGGCTCAGAGAAGGGCCGTGGTGGAAAGAAAGCACGCCGTGAGGAGGAAACTGGCGACTGGCGTCAGTTCTTCCAGAACAATGACAATGTGAAATTCAAGGGCGAGGAGCCAAACTTCGAGGAAGAAGGTTGGGCTCGCCGTCGTCCTAAGAAGAAGTAGTTTAGGCAGCGATTTATAATAAGATGAAAGTCTGCATCAAAGGGATGTTTTGATGCAATATCCATATTTGCGGTAAAAATACAGCAATTTCTTTGGTAAATTGCGGTGTTTTTACCGCAATTTTTGTATAATTGTAGCAGTAAACATCAAATAAGGCAAGAAATATGGAATTATTGAAGCAACTTTCTGACAATCTTATCAAGCCCAAAATGGAAATGCACACCAACTGGCAATGGTAGCGGAATCATAAGTTGGGTTTGGTGATGGAATGTGGAAGGTGGGAGCCGGAAAGCTCCTTGTCTGCATGAGCGATTTGAAGAAGGCTGCCAAATATCCAGAAGGCAAGGCTTTCTATTAGAGTGTAATTGATTACATGCGCTCTGCTTCTTTCAATCCATCTGCAGAAATAACGGTGGATGAATTGAAGAAGAAACTCGCCGAAAAACCTCGTCAGGTTTCTTTGAAGGAGCTGAATAATATCTCGCAGTATTAATTGGAATTCTGTAGGTTGCGAATCTGTAAGATAAAAATAAACTGAAAATCAGCAAGATAACAAGAATAGAAAGACTAAATAAAACAAGAGCGGAAAGCCAGGAGTTAACAGGTTAACAGTTAACAGCTGATTTTCCGCTCTTTTTATATCATCCTGAGACTATTCTTTATCCCAGGATAAACCTTTATATCATCTCTGTTGATTCAGAGATAGGATTTACTTCGCATTGATCTCCTTCAAGAGGCGGTCTGCGTGTCCCCACTTATCCATCAGGTAGAGCACATAACGAATATCTACGCCGATGCAGCGAGCCAGGCGCTTGTCGAAGTTGATGTCTGAGCTGAGGCTGTCCCAGTTGCCGTCGAATGCAAGACCTATCAACTCACCCTTGCCGTTGAACATAGGACTACCAGAGTTACCGCCGGTAATATCGTTGTTGGTGAGGAAGCAGAGCTGCATCTTGCCTGTAGTCTTGTCCTGATACTTGCCGAAGTCTTTCTCAGCGAGGAGTTCGTGCATGATAGGCTCAGCGAAATAATCGATGACCTTATCGCCCTGCTTCATCTTCTCTACGATGCTCTCAGCTGTAGTATAGTAGCCTGATGGCTTGCCGCCGAGATCGAAACCGCCCACCTGTCCGTAGCTCAATCGCATGGTGAAGTTGGCGTCGCTATAGTGAGGCATGTCTTCCTCCATGCGCAGTTTGGCAGCACAGAGATACTTCTCCTGCTCGGCGATAGAATCAGATACGGCTCCCATCTTCTCTACGAAGTCGGCGTAAATGTCATTCAGATCCATACTGTAATTTACACCTGGGTCTTTATCATATCCCTTCTTGTTGAAGTAGAGCTTGGCACCCTTCTTCATGAGGAGTGACTTCTCCCAGAGATAATCTACATACTTTGTATAATCGCCTCCAAACTGAGTGTCGATGATGTTGTAGAACTTAGGTAGCCATTTTGCATCAACGTGCTCCTTGTAGTTCTTCAGAAGGGTAGCGAGCACTTCTTTATCAAGTGCCATATCCCATTCATCTGAGTTGTCCTCAAACTCATGATATTGCTTCTTCTTATTCTTCTCGGAACCCTTTACCTCCATGCCATTCTGAAGCTTGAAAGCACGGGTGTTCAATTCCACGTTACTGCGGCGAGTGAAAGTCTCGGCAAAGTTGATCCAAGCGTAAGTTACGTCGGTGCTTTCCTTGTAGAGTTTCTGGAGTTTGTCGAAATCTACCTTGTGGGCGAGGTCGTTTGCAGCTTTGGCTGTATCTTGCCAAGCACGGAGACGAGTCTCGTACTCACGCTTCATGTTAACGATGCCGATGGAGTCGATGCACTTGTTCATACCGATGGAGTTCTTCCAGTAGTTGGAACTCTGGGCGTACTTGCTGTCATACTTGATGCGCACAGCCTCGTTGGCACGCATGTGCTTCTGCATTACTTCCTGCTTGATGCCGCGTACCTGGGCACGAGGAGCATTTTCTGCGTCACGCATCATCTGGATGCCATAGCTGGAGAGGTATCGCTCGGTACTACCAGGATAACCCATGGTCATCGCATAGTCGCCGTCCTTGTAGCCTTGTAGCGAAACTTGTGCCCAGCGTTTTGGGTGGTATGGCACGTTGTCCTTGCTGTAGGCTGCAGGACCATTGGTCTTAGGGTCGGCATAGATGCGGAATACAGAGAAGTCGCAGGTCTGGCGAGGCCACATCCAGTTATCTGTGTCACCACCGAACTTACCCATAGACTTTGGTACGGTGAAAACCAGACGCAGGTCGGTGAAGTCGCGGTAAGTAGTAGCGTACCACTTGTTGCCCTCGTAGAAAGGCTGAACGGTGATATGGAGGGTAGAATCGTTCTTCTTCACCTCTTTAGTCATCTCGTTCTCCAGAGAATCGATGAGTTCATCGCGTTTCTTGTTGTCGAGTTTCTCGTATCCGAGGCTCATCACCTTATCGGTTACATCCTTCTGGTCAACCATAAAGCTTACGAACATATTCTCGTTAGGCAATTCCTCTGCGTAAGATTTAGCAAAGAAACCGTTGAGCATATAGTCGTGCTCCACGGTAGAGTGGCTTCTGATAGCTTCGAAACCGCAATGGTGGTTGGTGAAGACCAATCCGTCTGGAGAAACGACTACGCCTGAGCAATAGCCAGAGAAATTAACTACGGCATTCTTCAAGGCGTTCTCGCCATTGTAGAGCTGGTCGTAAGTCATACTGAAGCCTTCGCGCTGCATCATCTCATACACAGCGTTAGGCAAGTTGTAAATTGTCCACATTCCCTCGTCAGCGTGAGCGGTATTGATTCCGCAGAACGCCATGATAGAGGCGATAAGGACCGTTGCTTTTTTCTTCATTACTTGTTTTTGTTTTCTATTTTTATTATGATATTATTTATTCTTTTTTCTCGTTCCATTCTTTCCAAGTCTTTGCCAGCTCTGTCATCCGATATTGCTGGCGTGGATGTCTTGGGGTATTTGGGTATTTCATCTCCAAGGCTCCTTCGGCTAAGGCTGGGGTAATGTAATCCTTTCTAAATCTTGTTCTGTTCTTTAATCCAAACAGGTTCATTATATCACCGATGGATAGATAATCTTTATTTATACGAATAATGAGTTCTTCCACTTGGGACGAACTTGGGACGAACTTGGGACAAGCTTGGGACGAACTTGGGACATTTTCTTCTCCTTCTTTATTTATGAAGTTGTTTTTCTGTCCACTTCTTGTTTGAGAATTTAAGTTCGGCTGCTCTTTCCAATCATCAGTAGGCCGGATATGCAAATACCTGTTTTTGAGAACCCATCCATCTTTTAGGAGTAAGTTTCTGAAGAAACGAACCAGGTAGATAGGAGAGTAATCAATGCCTTTCTGAATGTTGCGATAGTTGGCACGAACCAGGGCATTGCGGAAATACCAGGAATGCTTGGCAAACATCTCATTATTCACCTTATAGCCTAAAGAGCGAAGATACTGGATGGTGAAAATCGCCGTGGTTCGGGTGTTGCCCTCTCTGAAAGCGTGGATTTGCCAGATGCCTGAAATGAATTTGGCAATATGCTCAATCTTCTCATCATCCGTCAGACCTTTATATGAGAAGTTCTTTTCCTGCTCAATATCCCAATCCAAGGCTTTTCGCAAGTCTTCCCAATTCAGGTAGTTTACGGAATCTCCTTCGAGCACCCATTCTTTCTTAGAAATATCATACTGGCGGATTTCTCCTGCGTGCTTGAATACTCCCTCGAATATTCTTCGATGCAGGGAAACATATCCGTTGGTATTGAAGGCAAAGGTCTTGCTGGCGAGAATCTTTGCGATGTTGGCTGAAACCTTATCTGCCTCTTCCTCGTCTTCATCCTTAGGTGTACGGACCGTCTTGCTCTGATAGTAAGAGTCAATCAGTTTTCTGGTTTCATCCAGAGTGATTTCTCCTTCGATGTTTCGTTTAGCCACATCTATGAGATACGCCGATGGTTGCAGCCCATCCACAGCCTGCAATCCGATAGCCGTCTTCCAGTTCTCGGCACTTTCCTTCTGCGAAGGTTCTCCTTGTCGGAGATACTCGTCGAAGGATGCGAAGTCCTTGAAATTATCTTTATTCATAGATGTAATGCTTGATATTTAACTTTGCGATTGGGACTCCCTTGCAAGCCGTTGTTCCCGCAAGCGCTTGAATTGAGCTAAGCACTCCTCCAGCGAAAGCGGATGCTCTCGCCAATAAGCCATGCTCTTTTGCATCTGGGCATTGACTTTCTTGTGATAATCGTTCAGTTGTATCTCCATCCATTTATGTATTATATTGTTAGAATATTACGTTTGCAAAGTTACGACTATTTCCCGAATTTTCCAAGGCTTCGCTTGATTTTCTTCATAATCTGTCGCTTGGCAGATGCCAAGCCTGGCGATAGAACCTCTTGTTCCAGCATATCCAATGCAGTCTTTAGTTCAGAGAGAAGTTCGGGATAGTATTTCATCTGCTCGTAGGCAAGCTTCATGCAGAGGGCTCTGATGGCGTAAGGATAAGAGCATGCGGTAATCTTTGCCACGCAGAAGTCGATGAAGTCGGAGCGAAGATATTCCTCCTCGAAAGGTTGGCGAAGCAAGAGACTGAGCATCAAGCGCAGCTTCGTCATATTCTTCTCCATAAGCACACGGTCTATCAAGTCATCATGCTTGGAATAAAGCCATTCGTTATTCTGCAAGTCGAAATGGGTAAATACCCACAGGGCATTGGTGGCAACTCGCTCGTCCTCATCAAATGTTAGTTGATAAAGTTCAGCTTTCTTGCGGCTATTGCCATGGCAGAGAATGCAAATCTCATGGATGTCGTCCATGCATATTCTTTTATTCAGTTTCTTTCTCATGCTTCTATGGTTTATTTGCGTAATTCGGGTGTATATAAATCTTTTCATGTTCTTTACATTTTTATGAGGGAATAATGGATTGTTCTCAACATTTTTATGAGGGAATGCCGCTGTAAAGATACTGATTTCTTTTGGGAAAGAACAAAAAGTTGTCCTTAAAAATGTGTAAAACCAAAAAAAGTCAAACTGAAAAGTGTGATTGTAGGCTTAAACTTGCTATAACAATCTTATCAAAAATGAGGGTGTGTCATAAGTCTGTGACGCACCCTTTTTTTTT
>NZ_QTXV01000025.1:0-13041 GCF_003461825.1 Prevotella sp. AM42-24
AAGTTTTCAACTGTTTAAATTAATAGTATGTCTTCATAAAGTAAGCCCTCAGCTGTGATAGTTGGGGGCTTTCATTGTTTATGACCTGAACGGAATAATCACTTTTAGAACAGTGGTCATTTGGTCATGGTTATTTCTGGTCAATATCATTGAAGGTATTACTAAGTAATGGCTATAAAAAGGGAGGCAAACCTCATCTCAAGGTCTGGCCTCCCACCACTTACTTATAGTTAAAAATAACCGATAATATATCCGGGAATTATCGAGTCAGGAACTTATCTACCTGAGCTGCAATCTTTCTTCCGCTTGCCATAGCTCTTACTACCAGAGAAGCTCCGTTTGCTGCATCACCTGCCACGAAGACATTCTCTGCAAACTCAGGCTGCTGTGGCTTCAGGAAGCCCATGGCCAAGAATACAGCCTCTGCCTTGATGATTTCTGGCTCTCCAGCTTCTACCATCAATGGGCGACCGCCCTCTGGGTTTGGCTTCCAATCGATAGGCTGAACCTTCACACCCGTCAACTTTCCATTCTTGCCGAGGAACTCCAATGAGTTGATGTTCCAGCGACGTGTACAGCCTTCCTCATGGCTGGATGTAGTCTTCAGTGTGCGAGGCCAGTTTGGCCAAGGATTCTTAGGATCCTCAGGACCCTCTACTGGCTTAGGCATGATCTCAATCTGAGTTACACTCTTGCAACCCTGACGATGAGCCGTACCGATACAGTCGGAACCTGTATCACCACCACCGATGACCAAGACATCCTTGCCCTTGCAGTTGACCAGTTCATCCTTAGAGAACTCCATGCCAGCAAGGACTCGGTTCTGCTGAGAGAGGAGTTCGAGGGCGAAATATACACCCTTCAATTCTCGTCCAGGAATCTTCAGGTCGCGGGCTGTAGGAGTACCCGTAGATACCACGTAGGCATCAAAGCCCTCTGGCAACTTGGTGACATCTATCTGCTGATTGTATTTGAACTCGATGCCTTCCTCTTCGAGAAGACGGAGGCGGCGGTCGATGATACTCTTGTTGAGCTTGAAGTTTGGAATACCATAGCGCAACAAGCCACCGGCATTCTCACGTGCCTCAAAGACTGTTACCTTATATCCCTTGTGGTTCAGCTGATTGGCAGCTACCAATCCTGCAGGACCGGCACCGATGACTGCCACGGTCTTGCCATTACGCTCTGGAATCTCAACATGCACATAATCCTCAGAGAAAGCGTGCTCCACAATGGCGCACTCATCCTCACGGTTGGTGGTTGGCTCATGGTCCATGAGATTCAAGATACATGCCTTCTCACAGAGTGCAGGACAGATGCGTCCTGTGAACTCTGGGAAGTCGTTGGTGGAATTGAGGAGTCGGTAAGCCAACTCCCAGTCGCCCTTGTAGAGGGCATCGTTCCACTCCGGTGCCTTGTTGCCCAATGGACAAGCCCAGTGGCAGAAAGGCACACCACAATCCATGCAACGGGAAGCCTGCTGACGGCGGTCGTTGCTATTCAATGTCTGTTCTACCTCGCTGAAATCGAGGATTCTATCGTGAATTGGTCTATAACCTGCTTCCTTGCGAGGTATAGTCAAAAATGCTTTTGGATTTCCCATCGTTTTAAAAGTAAAAGGGTAAAAAGGTAAAAAGGTAAAAAGAACATTCTTGCTTACTGCTTGTTGCTATTTACTTAAACCTTATGTTACCTCTATTGTTAATTTAAAAGTAAAAGGGTAAAAAGGTAAAAAGGTAAAAAGAACATTCTTGCTTACTGCTTGTTGCTATTTACTTAAACCTTATGTTACCTCTATTATTAATTTAAAAGTAAAAGGAAAGGGGCTAAGGCTCTTTTTACCTTTTTACCCTTTTACCTTTTTACCTTTATTAATAGTCTCGCTGCATATCCGCAATCTTCTGCTGCAACTTCTTTACCTGCTCTTCCTGGAGAACACGCTTGTATTCGATTGGCACTACCTGGATGAAATCCTCTACGTAGTGATTCCAGTCATCAAGCATGGTACGGGCGAGTTTACTGCCGGTATAGAGATAATGCTGACGGATGAGCTCGTGCAACTCCTTGCGATAGGTGCTATCCTCCACGAGGTTGATTTCCACCATATCCATATTACAGAAGTAATCGAAGTTGTGGTTCTTATCCCATACATAGGCTACACCACCACTCATACCTGCTGCAAAGTTGCGACCTGTCTCACCAAGTACTACGACTCTACCACCTGTCATATATTCACAGCAGTGGTCGCCGGCACCCTCGATGACAGCTACGGCACCTGAGTTACGTACTCCGAAGCGCTCACCCACCTTACCGTTGATATACAACTCACCACTTGTGGCACCATAGAGACCGGTGTTACCTGCGATGATGTTATCCTCGGCAGAGAAATTACTGCGGATAGGAGGAAGGATGGAAATACGACCTCCTGAAAGTCCCTTTGCAAAATAGTCATTGGTCTCGCCTTCCAACTTGAAATCGACACCCTTTACCAAGAATGCTCCGAAGCTCTGACCTGCAGAACCCTTGAACTTCACATTCACTGTCTTATCAGGAAGACCTGCCTCACCATATTTCTCAGCAATCATACCACTGAGCATCACACCGGCAGCACGGTCGGTATTCTTGATGGCGAAGTCGAGGTTCACCTCCTCCTGATTTTCGATGGCACGCTGGGCACCACGAATCAGTTGCTGGTCGAGCACATTGTCGAGATCATGAATCTGCTCGGTAGTATGATAGAGTGAGCAATGTCCAGTCTCACGATGCAAGAGACGTGTGAAGTCGAGCAAGTCAGCCTTCTCCTTGATGCTCTTAGCCACCTCTGGCTCTACGGCATCAGGACCTGTGGCAGGAACTATCTCCTCATCAGACTTGCGAACGATGAGTTCTGTATGACCGATGATATCATTCAAAGAGGTGTAACCCATCTCTGCCAAGTACTCACGAACCTCCTCGGCGAGGAAGCGGAAGTAGTTGATGAGATATTTGTAACTGCCACGGAAGTGAGCACGGAGCTTAGGATCCTGTGTGGCAACACCCATAGGACAGGTATTCAGGTTACACTTACGCATCATGACACAACCCAAGACGATGAGGGCTGCAGTACCGAAACTGAATTCCTCTGCACCGAGCAAAGCCATGAGGATGATGTCACGACCGCTCTTCAACTGACCATCCACCTGCAGGCGAACCTGTCCACGAAGACCGTTCTTCACCAAAGTCTGCTGAGTCTCAGAAAGTCCGATTTCAGGAGAGATACCTGCGAAACGCATACTGGATGCAGGGCTGGCACCTGTACCACCCTCAGCACCAGAGATGACGATGAGGTCGGCCTTTGCCTTAGCCACACCGGCAGCGATAGTACCCACACCGCTCTCAGCCACCAATTTGACAGAGATAGCAGCCTTAGGGTTCACATTCTTGAGGTCGAAGATGAGCTGAGCCAAATCCTCGATACTATAGATATCGTGATGAGGTGGAGGAGAAATCAAGCTGATGCCAGGGATAGAGTGACGGGTCTTGGCAATGACCTCGTTGACCTTGAAGCCAGGCAACTGACCACCCTCACCCGGTTTAGCACCCTGTGCCACCTTGATTTGGATTTCCTCTGCATTTACCAAATATTCTGTTGTCACACCGAATCGACCAGAAGCCACCTGCTTGGTCTTGCTGGAGAGGCTGATACCATCCTGTGTAGAGTGGAATCGCTCGTTATCCTCACCACCTTCACCGGTATTGCTTCGAGCACCGAGGGCGTTCATGGCGAGTGCCATTGCCTCGTGGGCCTCCTTGGAGAGGGCACCGAAACTCATCGCACCAGTAACGAAGTGCTTGACGATTTCCTCTACTGGCTCTACCTTGTCGATAGAGATAGGATTCTTGCGGAAACTGAAGAAGTCGCGGATGAAGATAGGCTCCTGCTTATCGTCAACGAGATGTGTATATTTCTTGAAGAGATCGTAATCGCCCTTGCGTGTTGCGAGCTGCAAAGTAGCGATAGTCTCTGGGTTCCAAGCGTGCTTGATACCGTCCTTGCGGTAGTGGAACTGTCCCATGCTTGGCAGGAAGTCGAGCTTCTTGGTCTCGAATGCCTTGTCGTGCAGGCGGATGGCATCACGGGCGATGGTCTCAAGTCCGATACCGCCGATGGTGCTCACCTCTGTTCCGAAGTAGCTCTTCAGGAGGCTCTCGCTCAAACCGATGCTCTCGAAGATCTTGGCACCACGGTAACTGCGGATGGTAGAGATACCCATCTTAGCCATAATCTTGAACAAGCCCTTCTTCACAGCCTTGATATAGTTCTGCTCGGCTGTATGGTAATCCTCCTGAATCTTTCCCTTCTTTACGAGGTCGTCGAGGATGGCGTATGTCAAGTATGGACAGAGGGCTGATGCACCATAACCCAACAAGAGGGCTGCGTGCATTACCTCACGAATCTCACCGCTCTCTACGATGAGGGCAGTCTGCACACGTTTGCCGGCATCAATCAGATAATGATGTACGGCGCTCACGGCGAGCAGAGATGGGATGGCAGCATGGGTTTCATCCACGCCACGGTCGCTCAAGATGATGTAGTTGTAGCCATCATCCACGCTCTGTGCAGCCTGCTTGCAGAGTTCATCCAGAGCCTCATGCAGTCCCTCTTCGCCCTTGGCGGTTTCGAAGAGCATGTGGAGTTTGACGGTATTGAATCCCTTGTAGCGGATATTCTGAAGGATATCGAGCTGGGTATTGGTCAGGATAGGATGTGGCAAGCGGACCATCTTGCAGTTGCTTTCGTCTGGGTTCAGGATGCCGGAACCTACTCTACCGATATACTCGGTAAGACTCATCACGAGGTTCTCACGGATGGAGTCGATGGCAGGGTTGGTAACCTGTGCAAACTGCTGACGGAAGTAGTTGAAGAAAATCTGTGGCTGGTCGGAAAGCACAGCAAGCGGAGTATCATTACCCATAGAAGCTGTAGGTTCCTGACCCTTGGTAGCCATTGGGATGATGGTACCGTCGATATCTTCCTCGCCAAAACCGAATTCCAATTCCTTGCGAGTGAGGTTTTCCACAGCGTTTTCCACCTTACGACCACTACGAAGTTTCTCCAGTTCAATACGGTTGGTGTTCAACCACTGGCGATATGGATGCTGGGCAGCCAGACGCTCCTTGATTTCACCATCGTAGTAGATCTTACCTTCCTGTGTATCGATGAGGAGAATCTTACCTGGCTGCAGGCGACCCTTCTCTGCAATCTCAGTAGGATCGAAATCCATGACACCTACCTCAGAAGCCACAACCATCATATCATTCTTGGTGATGGTATAGCGTGCTGGGCGCAAGCCATTTCTATCGAGCATACCACCAGCGTAGCGGCCATCGCTGAAGAGCAAGGCAGCAGGACCATCCCATGGTTCCATCAGGATAGAGTGATATTCATAGAAAGCCTTCAGATCCTCAGAGATAGGGTTCTTGTCGTTGAAGCTCTCAGGCACCATGACAGCCATGGCGTGAGGCAATGACAGACCGCTCATCACGAAGAACTCGAAAACATTATCGAGGCTTGCAGAGTCACTCATGTTAGGCTGAACAATAGGAGAAATCTCACGGATATCGCCCAGAGCCTCACTGCTCAACACACTCTCACGAGCCTTCATCCAGGCACGGTTGCCACGGATGGTGTTGATCTCACCATTATGGGCAAGGAGACGGAATGGCTGCGCCAGACTCCATGTAGGGAAGGTGTTGGTAGAGAAGCGGGAGTGAACCAATGCCAAACCGCTTGTGAAATAATTATTGGTCAAGTCAGGATAGTATTGGCGCAACTGGAGGCTGCTCAACATACCCTTATAGACGATGTTCGAATTAGACAACGAACAGATATAGAAATCAGGATCACTGACACGTTTCTCAATGCGTTTGCGGATGAGATAGAGAGTGCGCTCGAAAACAGGCACCTTGTCGTCAGTAACACCGGTGATGAAAATCTGCTTGATGGCAGGTTCATTGCTCAAAGCAGCCTCACCGAGACACTCAGGGTTGGTAGGAACATTGCGGAGGTGCATCAGCTGCAATCCCTCGCGCTCGATCTCCTCAATCATGATAGAGAGGATTTCCTGCTGTTTCTTCTCGTCTTTAGGCAAGAAGATAAGACCCGTACCATATTTACCTTTTTCTGGTACTGGGATACCCTGAAGAAGAATAAACTCATGTGGAATCTGGAGCATGATACCAGCGCCATCACCCGTCTTGTTGTCGGCTCCCTCAGCACCACGGTGGCGCATATTTTCGAGAACTTTCAAGGCGTTATCGACCAGCTCATGGCTCTTGTTTCCGTGGATGTTAACCACCATACCTACGCCACACGCATCGTGCTCATAGGCTGAACTGTACAATCCTTTTTCCATTTCTTGTTCGTTTTATATCGGTTATTTATATTTCTAATTATTTATACGCTTGCTCGTGAACTCCTGCAACAGCTCGTCCGCTTGGGTCGTTCTGGTTTTTGAAAGAAGCATCCCAGGCAAGGGCTTCGGCTGTAGAGCAGGCTACGCTTGGTACACTTGGCACACTCTTGGCAGCACTGTCGCTTGGGAAATGCTCAGCGAAGATAGAACGGTAATAGTACTCCTCCTTGTTCTGTGGAGGATTGATAGGGAATCGCTCGGCGGCATGTGCCATCTGCTCATCACTCACGGCAGAAGCGGTAATCTGCTTCAGCGTATCTATCCAGGAGTAACCTACTCCATCAGAGAACTGCTCTTTCTGTCGCCATGCTACTTCCTCTGGCAGCAAATCAGCAAAGGCTTCACGAACTACTTTCTTCTCTATGGTCTTGCCCGGACACATCTTCAAGGCTGGGTCCATGCCCATAGCCACATCCAGGAATTCCTTGTCGAGGAAAGGTACACGGCCCTCGATACCCCAGGCAGCCAGACTCTTGTTGGCTCTCAGACAGTCGTAGAGATAGAGTTTACCGAGTTTTCTGACCGTTTCCTCATGGAAAGCCTTGGCATTCGGTGCTTTGTGGAAATAGAGATATCCTCCGAATACCTCATCTGCTCCCTCACCGGAGAGTACCATCTTGATACCCATACTGCGGATGACTCTTGCCAACAGATACATCGGGGTAGATGCACGAACGGTTGTCACATCGTAGGTCTCGATAAAGTAGATGACATCACGGATGGCATCCAGACCTTCCTGTATGGTATAGTTGATTTCATGATGCACGGTACCGATGTGCTCTGCTACGAGGCGAGCCTTAGCAAGGTCTGGTGCACCTTTCAGGCCTACAGCAAAGGAGTGCAGGCGTGGCCAGTAAGCCTTGGTCTGTTCACCATTCTCAATACGATAAGTACTGTATTTCTGTGCGATGGCAGAGATGACAGATGAATCGAGACCGCCACTGAGGAGTACGCCATAAGGAACATCGCTCATCAACTGGCGCTTGACAGAAGCTTCGAGTGCATCATGAATTTCCTGCACCGCAGTTTTTCCGCCTGTAGCCTCAGCCTGTTTTCTATCCTCCATCTCAGCCTCAGCCATCTGTTCTTCGGCAGACTTGCTTTCATCAATATGATATTCCTTGAGCATGGTACTGTATTCAAACCAGTCGCGTGTATAATAACGCTTCATGCCCGGAGTCTTGCTATAATAATAATGTCCAGGGAGGAATGGTTCGTAGTGATCACACTGGCCTTCGAGAGCCTTGAGTTCAGAGGCAACAAGCACCTTACCGTCTGTATCAAATCCGATGTAGAGTGGAATCACACCGATAGGGTCGCGGGCGATGAGGAATTCATCTCTTTCTGCATCGTAGAGTGCGAAAGCAAAGATACCGTTGAGTTGTTCTATCATCTTGCAGATGCGAGCATGGATGGCATCCTCATCGGTGTAAATCAAGTTAGCGAAGTCGCTATCCTGTCTCATTTCACGATAGAGTGAAAGCACCACCTCACAGTCGGAACCAGTCTGATACTGGTATTTGCCTGCAAATCGGGCACGGATATTCTGATGATTGTAGATTTCGCCGTTCACTGCAAGCACCTGTTTCTTGTCAGGTGAGAACAAAGGTTGGCGTCCAGACTCCGGATCTACGATGCTGAGTCGTTCGTGTGCCAAGATGGCTGAGCCACCACAGTAAATGCCGCTCCAGTCTGGTCCACGATGACGAATCTTCTGACTCATACGGAGTGCCTGCTGCCTCAATTCAGGAGTTTGTTCCTGAATATTGAAGATAGATACGAATCCACACATAATATCTTTCCTTTCTTTTACGGTTATTTATAACACAATATCATAGCTTATTTCATGCTATCCATTTAGCTTAAAATATCATTTTGCTATATTTTGGGTGCAAAATTACTACTTTTTGATAGAATAAGAAAAGAAATGGTTTCATTTTGTATTAATTTTAATCTATATATTACAAACTATAATACTTTTTACTTAATATACTTTCAATCTGATATATTTTTATTGCTTTTACATTACAAATTGCAAGAAAGAAGAAAAAAGAAGAATGAAATGAACAATGAATAATTAGAAATGAGAAATGAGGAATGAGAAATGAATGGGAAGGCACAAAAAAAACCGACAGTCTGAAAAGACCATCGGCTTTAGATAATAAAAACTTAAACTCTTATTACAGAATCATCGAGATTATTTTAAATATTTCAGAAGTTAAAGGAGTTATCGCTCCCTACGGTCGCTGAGGAGTTAAGACAATAGTCTTTTTGGCGTAGTTATTAAGCTGCAAGACATACGTCTTAACTCCTTAACTTCCTTAACTCCTTTAACTTCCTAATATGCGAAAGTTCAGCAAACCTGCTTTATGGCTGCAAGGTGAAACCTACAACCAAATATGCCTTCTCGCTACTTGGGTTGGCTGCAATCTGTGCAAAGACAGGAACACTGAAGGTATCAGTAATCTTGATATCCTTGGTAGCCTTGACAGCAACATTGGTTACTGCGAAACCCTTCACACCTCCCTCATGACCACAATAGGAAGAGGTGGCATAAGGAACGGCACCGATGGTAGCAGTCCAGTCGCATCCACCCAATTTGAATGGAGCTGAAGCCTCTACATAAGATGAATATGCACGCTTGCCACTCTTGTTGAGACCATCTGCACCAGCGAAGTTGGTGTACCAGTTCAAGGCTACAGGACCAAAGTCATAACCTACATTCGCCTCAAAGACATGAGAAGTCTTGTGAGAATCATACTCGAAATAGCGACCGTCACCTGAATTGAACCAATAATCAGTAATACCAATGGTAAGACCTCCAGTGGAATAGGCAGCAGTCAAATCGAACTCCTTGGTGTCATCCCATTTGGAAAGACCTACACTACCCCAACCAGTCAAAGAGAAACCCTTATAACCGATACCAAGAGTAGGCTGGAGTGATACGTTGCCGAGATCCTGACCACGCCAGATATACTGACTAACAACATCTGCAGCAATGGTAGTTTCCACCTCATCCTGAGCAGAAGCAGCAGGAGCAAAAGCAATCAAACCGAGTGCCAATACACTCATCTTTTTCATATCTAAAATCTTTTTCATAATCTCACAATTTTAATGTTAATACAACTCTAAATTATCTGCGGGAGATTAGTTGTAGCAACTCTCTCCGTGCTCGTAGATATCGAGACCTTCTTCCTCAATACGCTTGTCAACACGCAGACCAGCAATCTTCTTGATACCCCAGAAGAGAATCACACCTGTGACTGCAGCCCAAAGATCAATACAGAGGATACCGAAGCACTGTGCGCCGAAGAAACCGAAACCACCGCCATAGAAAGCACCACCGTCGAGGGCGAAGAGACCAGTCATCAATGTACCGAAGATACCACACACACCGTGTACTGAACTTGCACCTACAGGGTCATCAATATGAAGTTTGGTATCGATAAACTCGATAGAGAATACCAGAATGATACCAGCCAAGAGACCGATGATGGCAGAACCCAATGGGCTAACCAAGTCGCAACCTGCTGTGATGGCTACCAAACCAGCCAAGATACCATTCAATGTCAATGAGAATGATGGCTTGCCATACTTAATCCAAGAAGTAAACATAGTACCAAGACCACCACAAACAGCAGCAAGGTTGGTTGTCAGGAATACGTGGCTGATGGCAACACGATTAACCTCACCAGAAGCAGCGAGCTGAGAACCTGGGTTGAAACCGAACCAACCAAACCAGAGGATGAACACACCGAGGGCAGCAGCCATCAGGTTGTGACCTGGAATAGCAGTACTCTTGCCGTTGCGATACTTACCGAGACGAGGGCCAAGACAGATGGCACCAACCAAGGCGAGCACACCACCTACGCTATGTACGATAGCAGAACCAGCGAAATCATGGAAGGCAGCACCGAAGGTATCCATCATGAAAGAACCTGCATCGGCGTTGCAAAGCCAGCCGCCACCCCATGTCCAGTGACCTTCTACTGGATAGATAATCAATGAAATAAAGAATGAATAGATGCAGTACATAGAGAACTTGGTACGTTCTGCCATAGCACCAGAAACGATAGTAGCACTTGTAGCGCAGAATACAGTTTCAAACATCAGGAAACCTTCAGTAGGAAGATCACCATGATAGAAAGAAAGGTCGCCAAAGTTTGGCATACCAATAAAACCAGCACCATCGCTACCAAACATAAATCCGAAACCGACGAACCAGAAGAGAACAGAACCGACCATGAAATCGACGAAGTTCTTGAACAAGATGTTCGCTGTGTTTTTACTGCGGGTAAAACCCGCCTCACAGAGGGCAAATCCCGGCTGCATGAAAAAGACCAACATGGCTGCTAAGAGCATCCACACGGTATCTAATGAAATACCTAAATCCTGTACACTCATAATCTTTTAACTTTAAAGTGTTGTTGTTATCCCAATCTTTCAATATATCAGCTATCTGATTTCAAATATCATTTATATGACTCAGATTGGTTGTTGTAAAATCTCTCTCCTCCTATTCAACAAAGTTTATTTCTCCTGCTCTGCATTATAGAGTGCGATGTCGCCTCTTTCACCTGTACGGATGCGAATGGTATCCTCTACAGGGATTACAAAGATACGACCATCACCAATCTCGCCTGTACGGGCAGCCTCCTGGATGGCATTAATAGTTTTTTCTACGTTCTTGTCGCGAACGACTACATTCAAAAGTACTCGCTCGATACTACTGGTATCATACATGACACCACGATAAATACGAGCCTGTCTCATCTTGCCTTCGCCTCTTACGTCATAGTAAGAAAACCACTCGATGTCGGCGGCAAGCAATGCTTCCTTTACATCCTCAAACTTTGTCTTACGGATGATAGCTTCAATCTTTTTCATGTTACTTTCTCCTATATGTTATTACACTTATTGTTGTTTACACTTTGTTATCTTTCGAGTGCAAAAGTACAACAATTTGTTAACATATAGAGTACTTTTAGTGGCATTTTGTTATTAAAAGTTTTATTAGCTTACAAAAAGACAAACCACAAAAAGAAAGAAGTGCCAAATTGTAAGCAAAAATAATAAATACGCTTACAATTTGATACTTCTTTTGTATATTTAGAAAAACAGAGGGATTTTAAGGCTATTTCATCCCCCTTTTCTGTAAGTTTAGCAGCTCTTATGCGTCATGATATCGAGCACCATGTCATCGGTAGCTCTCATCGCATCAGCACCAATGGATGTCAGATTGTGGATGCACTTATCCACATCATCATCTACGATACCCTCGGCAGAGGTTACGCACTTGCCCTCCATAGAGAGGAGAGCTGAGAGGAGCGCAGTACTCACTCCTGAGGAAATCTTCAAGGCACAACTTGGTTTAGCTCCGTCACAGATCATACCGGTGAGGTTGGCCACCATGTTTTTCACTGAATTGCAGATGCGGGTATAGTCGCCACCCATCAGATAGGTAATACCGCAACTGCTGCCCGTGCTGGCTACCACGCAACCGCAGAGGGCAGAGAGTTTGCCCAAGCTCTGCTTGATGTAGATGGCTGTAAGATGACTGAGCATCAGGGCACGGATCAGTTCTTCCTCAGTATTCTCATTCTCCATGGCATAAACCACCACTGGGTTGGTAGCACAGATACCCTGGTTACCACTACCACTATTGCTCATCACAGGAATCATGGCTCCACCCATACGGGCATCGCAGGCAGAAGCTGTGCGAGAGAGGATATGCGAGAAAATATTATCGCCGAAGATACCATGACTCAAAGGACGGTCCATCGTCTTGCCCAAACAATGACCATAGTTGCCCTTGATAGATTCCTCGGCAGCCTTCATATTATACTCCTTGGTCTTGAGGATGAAAGAGATTTCATCGAGCGGAGCCGTAGTGGCGAAATCATATACCAGGCGGAAGTTGAGTTGGATATCATCCTCCTCTTCATCACTACCACCATGACCGCCACGGTTATCCATCACCACCTCACCATTGCGCTCCACATACACAAAGTGGGTATGGCTACCGGAGATAATGGCCGTAGCCATATCGCTGCCAGCACGGCAGACTACCTCGATATAGAGTTTATCGACATTTCCCTGCTTGAGTTTGATGTCAATATCAGCATCATTGATGTATCGCTTACCCTGTTCGAGTGTGGCAGGAGTGAGATCTTTCAGCACCTCCAACTCATATTCCGGTTTGCCGATGAGGGCACCCAACGAAACTGCGATAGGCAGACCAATCATTCCCGTGCCTGGGATTCCCACGCCCATCGCATTCTTGAGCATATTGGGACTCAAGAACACTTCGATGCGATCCGGACGTCTGCCTAAAGTCGTTGCGGCCTTTGCCGTACACAATGCTACAGCCATCGGTTCTGTACAACCGATGGCAGGAACTACCTCCTTATTGACGAGCGAAATAATGCGCTCTCTGATTTTCTTCTCTTGCATTTTTATATATGAATCAAGAACTTTCTATTTTAATCAGGAATACTCCTATTATTTAGAGAACTTTCCTATTGCATCAGGAACTGTTCTATTGCATCAGGAACTGTTCTATTGCATCAGGAACTGTTCTATTATT
>NZ_QTXV01000025.1:13051-46758 GCF_003461825.1 Prevotella sp. AM42-24
ATTCCGAGAATACTCCTATTATTTTTCAAGACTAATCTTCCAACTGGAACAACGGATCGTCTGGAGTCAGCATGGTTGGCTTCTGATCGAACTCCTTCTGCAACTGCTCAGAAGCGAATTTCTTATCTACTACCAAGCGGAACATATACTCATTAAACCAGTCGTTGGTCATGATGAAGCAACCGGAGAAACCATTGTCAGCACCCCAACTGTTTTCCACCTTCCACTTGACCGGCTTGCCATTGGCATCGAGATCCACAGCGGTGAGGGTCATGGCATGAGTAGAACCACTGTCGAAAGTAGAGATGCGCTGAGCCTTGTCCATACCAAAGGAGGTGCCGAAGAGCGTACCATAGTCGAAGTTGTCGGTAGCCAGATAACCACGCTTGCGGTCGAGCTGCTTGCCCACATCATAGCTGGAATACATCTTCTGTCCGCCCTTGAGTGAAGCGATGGCGAGATTAGCGATTTCCTCCATCGGCAGGTTCAGGTATTTCCAGTTGTGACCATCGTAAGTATGACGGTCGTATTCCACCTCGTAGGTCTTGTGATAAGGACGGCGTGGATCGTTCATAACGCTAATGTAAGTCTTATCAAGACTCTTACCTACCGTCTCCTCATAGAAGCTCTTAGGAGTATACTTCTTCGCCTCGCCCACCTGCTTGCCATCCTTGTCGCGGAAAGCATAGGTAAATTCCTTTACCGGTTCGCCCAAGGTAAGAGAGAGCATGCGATAAACCTGTGACAGCATCTCAGCCTTGCGAGCCTGAATGGCAGCAGTTTTCTTGCCATCAGCCACCATCTTGCGCAATTCCAGACCATACTCACGGAGTTTACTGCTCACCAGTCGGCTCATTCGGGAAGTATTGTTGCTGGAGAAAGTCTCAGGCTGGGCACTCATAGGCACCAGTCCGTACTTGCCGGCAAGATCAATCACGCCACAGAAAGTACCGCCATCATTGAGCGGATTTTTGAAGAAGAACTGCACCTGAGGGTCCTCGATATCCTTCTTGCCCAGGTCGATAACACCCTGCAGCATGAGGTTGGCCTTCTCCAACTGGTCGTAGAAGAAGAGATAGTCCTGCGAGAATTCCACCACTCTACCCTGCTTGTCGTTGAGGGCGAAGTTAGAGCGAAGCACATTGAAACCGCTGAACATCCAGCAGCGGCCAGAGCTCAACTGGTTGTGGATAGACTGCTGCGGAGTCTCGATACTGAAATGAGTATCCACGGCAGCAGCATTGGCTGGATTTTTCACCAGGTCGTCGATATTATTATTGGCGATGGCATTGAAGAGAGCCTTCTCGGCAGTACCGCCCTTCTGTGATTTCTCCATCTGCTGGATCATCTGGGTAGAGATGCCTCCCTTACCGGTCTGCGCCATCATCGACATAGAAGCCATCAGCAAGGCTCCCATCAAGATTACATTTTTTCTCATATTATTATATGTGTTATTTGTTTATTATTACGTTTTTACGAATAGATTGGGGTACTGTCTTCCTTATTTTTTGCAATTATTTTGCAATTAACTTGCCATCATCATACCTTAATATATTGCTTGATCATGTTTTACCATGCTTTTATCAAGCATTTTTATACTTTTATGATGCAATTCCCCCACTAAAAGGCAACATTTCTGTGCAAAAATACAAAGAAAAAACTGAAAAACCGAAATTATCGGGATAAATATGATTAGGATTAGCAAAAAAGCATTATCTTTGCAGAGTTATTCACGAGTTGAACACATGGATCAAGAAAAGTTTAGTCTTTTAAGCAAGATAAAATACCCAGACGATTTGAGGAAGTTGAGTATTGACCAACTTCCCCAAGTCTGCAAGGAACTGAGGGAAGACATCATCGACGAGGTAGCCGTAAATCCTGGTCATTTTGCGTCTTCACTTGGCGTAGTCGAGATAACTGTAGCCCTACATTACGTATTCAATACTCCTGAGGACCGCATCGTTTGGGATGTGGGCCACCAGGCTTATGGTCATAAGATTCTTACCGGTCGCCGCGATTCTTTCTGCACCAACAGGAAGTTGCACGGCATCCGTCCTTTCCCTTCACCCTTAGAGAGCGAATATGATACCTTCGCCTGCGGTCATGCCAGTAATTCCATTTCGGCAGCGTTGGGTATGGCGGTGGCAGCCAAGAAGACGGGCAAGGAAGACAGGCATACCGTGGCGGTGATAGGCGATGGTGCCATGAGTGGCGGACTTGCCTTCGAGGGACTCAATAATGTTTCCAGCACCCCAAACAACATGCTCATCATCCTGAATGATAATGATATGAGTATCGACCGGGCGGTGGGAGGTATGGAGAAATATCTCCTCAATCTCGACACCAACGAGACCTACAACAAGTTGCGCTTCAAGGCTTCACAGTGGCTCCATTCCAAGGGCTATCTCAATGAAGACCGCAAGAAGGGCATCATACGGCTCAACAATGCACTGAAGTCGGCACTCAGCCATCAGCAGAACATCTTCGAGGGAATGAACATCCGATATTTCGGACCTTTCGATGGTCATGACGTGAAGGAGGTAGTAAGAGTTCTCATGCAGCTCAAGGACATGAAGGGACCTAAGCTCCTGCATCTCCATACCACCAAGGGCAAGGGTTATGAACCTGCCGAGAAGAGTGCCACCATCTGGCATGCGCCGGGCAAATTCGACCCGGAGACTGGAGAGCGTATCATCGCTGATACCAGCAACCAGCCTCCTAAGTTCCAGGATGTTTTCGGAAATACCCTGCTCGAACTGGCGGAGAAAAACCAGAAGATCGTGGGTGTGACACCTGCCATGCCTACCGGTTGCTCGATGAATATCATGATGAAGGCGATGCCCGACCGTGTGTTCGACGTGGGTATCGCAGAAGGACATGCCGTGACTTTCTCTGCCGGTATGGCGAAGGACGGACTGCAACCTTTCTGCAATATCTACAGTTCGTTTGCACAGAGAGCCTATGATAATATCATCCACGACATGGCGCTGCTCAATCTGCCTGTAGTACTCTGTCTGGACCGTGCCGGACTGGTAGGCGAAGACGGACCTACCCACCACGGTGCTTTCGACCTGGCAGCGCTCCGCCCGATACCCCATCTCACCATCGCATCGCCTATGGACGAGCATGAACTGCGCAATCTGATGTACTCAGCCCAGCTCCCGGGACAGGGCAGCTATGTGATTCGCTATCCGAGAGGCAAGGGCGTGCTGGTAGATTGGAAGAACGAGATGGAGGAAATCAAGACCGGCACCGGACGCAAGTTGAAAGACGGCGATGACGTGGCGGTACTTACCCTGGGACCTATCGGAAACGATGTGGAAAAGGTGATTGCTGAAATAGAAACAGCTTCTGCATTGAGCATTGCCCACTACGATATGCGATTCCTCAAGCCGCTCGATGAAGCACTGCTCGAAGAAATCGCAAAGAAATTTGACCGCATCATCACCATCGAAGACGGAGTGAGAAAGGGAGGATTCGGATCTGCCATTCTGGAATGGATGAGCGACCACGGATACCGTCCGCAGATAACGAGGATGGGTATTCCAGACGAATTTGTAGAACATGGAACCGTAGCCCAGCTGAGAGAAATCATCGGTCTGGACAATGAGTCCATCAGAAAAACAATAGAAAATCAAGAATGAAAATCATTATTGCAGGCGCATACGCCATAGGTACCCATCTGGCTCGATTGCTCTCCAGAAGCAAGGAGGATATCACGCTCATTGATGATAGCGAGGAACGACTCGCCAGCATCGGTTCTGACTATGATCTGCTCACCATGCTGGGACAGCCTACCAGTCTGAAAATTTTGCAGAATGCTGACATACAGGATGCCGACCTCTTCATCGCCGTAACGCCGTTGGAGAGCAAGAACATCACTTCCTGCATCCTTGCCAAGAAACTCGGAGCCAAGCGCACCGTTGCCAAGGTGGATAATCCGGAATACATGGACCAGCAGGCACAAGATTTCTTCCGCGAACTGGGCATCGACAAGCTGATCTATCCGGAGATGCTGGCCGCCGTGGATATCAACAACGGACTGAAGATGAGTTGGGTGCGCCAGAGATGGGATGTGCACGATGGCGCCCTCATCATGCTGGGTATCAAACTGCGCGAAACCTGCGAAATTCTCAATAAGCCGCTCAAGGACATCAGCGGTCCCAACGACCCTTACCATGTGGTGGCCATCAAGCGAGGCAGCGAAACCATCATCCCGGGCGGTTATGATGAACTGAAGCTCTACGACCTGGCTTACTTCATGACTACCCGCAACTATATCCCATACATCCGCAAGATTGTTGGCAAGGAGCATTATGTGGATGTGAAGAACGTGATGGTCATGGGCGGCGGACGTACTGCCGTGAGAGCCGTGAAGAAGATGCCGGAGTATATGGAGACCAAAATCATCGAGATAGATGAACACAGATGTGAATATCTCAATGACATCCTCGACGACCGGAAGACGCTCATCATTCATGGCGACGGTCGCGATATTCCGCTGCTTACCGAGGAGGGAATCAGGAGCACTCAGGCTTTCGTGGCACTCACCGGCAATGCCGAAACCAATATCCTCGCCTGCCTCACCGCCAAGCGACTGGGAGTGAGAAAGACCGTGGCTGCGGTGGAAAACGTGGATTACGTGAGCATGGCTGAGAGTCTCGATATCGGTACCATCATCAATAAGAAGGCGATAGCGGCAAGCTATATCTACCAGATGATGCTCGATGCCGACGTGATGAACGTGCGCTTCCTCATGAGTGCCAATGCCGATGTGGCGGAATTTATCGCCAAGGAGGATTCGAAGGTAACCAAGAAACCAGTGAAAGATCTCGGCATGCCTATCGGTGTAACCATCGGTGGACTGGTGCGCAAGGGCGAGGGAATGCTCGTTTCCGGACATACACAGATAGAACCGGGCGACTCCGTGATGGTATTCTGCCACAACATCAACATGAAGAAAATTGAGAAGTACTTTATATGATAAACAGTAAACTGATATATAAGATCTTAGGACAGCTCCTCTTCATCGAGGCATTCCTGCTCTTCATCAGTCTGCTGGTAGCTCTCTACTATCAGCAGGACGACATCTTTGCCTTCATCGTGGCTACACTTACCACCATCGGAGGCGGACTGATTTTGAAATGGAGAGGTCATGGAGCCGACAATACAATGTCGCGCCGTGATGCCTACCTCGTGGTTTCGCTCTCCTGGATTGTCTTCAGTCTCTTCGGCACGCTGCCCTTCATGATTAGCGGTTACATCCACAGTTTTACGGATGCCTACTTCGAGACGATGTCGGGATTTACCACCACGGGAGCCACCATCCTCGACGATGTGGAATGTTTCCCCCACGGACTGCTCTTCTGGCGGTCGCTCACCCAGTGGATAGGCGGATTAGGAATTGTGTTCTTCACCATCGCCCTGCTGCCTTCGCTTGTCGGAGGACAGACCAAGGTGTTTGCGGCAGAGGCCACGGGACCCATCAAGTCTAAGTTGCATCCCCGTCTCTCCACCTCTGCCAAATGGATCTGGAGTGTCTACCTGGTGCTCACCATCGCATGCATCCTCTCCTATTATATAGCGGGAATGAATCTCTTCGACAGTTTCAACTACGCGATGACCACCACGGCTACGGGAGGTTTCTCTACTCACAACAGCAGTACTGAGTTCTTCCATTCGCCGGCATTAGAATACATCTGTGCTTTCTTCTGTTTCCTATCGGGCGTGAATTTCACGCTGCTCTATGCAGCAGTCATCAAGTTCAAAATCAAGGATCTGTTCAAGAATTCAGAATTCAAGTTCTATACCCTACTTGTCATGGCATTCACCGCCTTCATCATGATAGAACTGGTTACGCTGCGCAATTACGACCTGGAGCATGCCTTCCGCAGCGCCGTATTCCAGGTGGTTTCGTTTATCACCACCACAGGTCTCTTCAATGATGATGCCGCCCTCTGGCCTCATGTCACCTGGGTTATCCTGGCTACATGTATGTTCTTCGGAGCGTGCTCGGGCAGTACAAGCGGTGGACTGAAATGTATCCGTGGCGTGATGCTCGTGAGAATGGTGAAGAATGAGTTCCGTCAAATTCTGCATCCGAATGCCGTGCTGCCGCTGAAGATAGACGGTGTCAACGTGCCAATGCAGAAGCGTGTCACCCTGCTCGCCTTCCTCACCACCTATCTCATCATCTGTCTGGTCATCTCCTTCACGATGATTGCGATGGGCATCGACAATACCAATGCCATCACCATCACGCTGAGTTGCGTGGGTAATGTAGGACCTACCTTAGGTACGGAAATCGGACCTACCATGTCGTGGAGCGAACTGCCCGACCTGGCTAAATGGTTCTGCTCGCTGATGATGCTGATTGGTCGTCTTGAGATTTTCAGTGTGCTGGTAATCTTTACTCCGGCGTTCTGGAAGGAGAACTAATATATGGAATGAGTTGTCGGATAAATCATATCAGATGACAGCATATCAGATATTTGAATTCTGGTATTTGAAAGGAAAAAAAAGCGCTTACTAAACTAAGTAGTTTTCTAAAGAAATGCGTTATATATATAATAAGGTATAAAGTCGGAAAGGCATTTTCCCATCAGAGCGGATATTCTGACACGACGGATTGCCTTGGGAGAATTCAGTGCACATGCACATTTTTATCAACTAAATAAAATTTCATACAACATGAAACCATTAAAATTTCAACCACTATTAAAATCCACCATCTGGGGTGGCAGTAAGATTATCGCTTTCAAACATCTCGACGTAAAGCAGGAGAAAGTGGGCGAAAGCTGGGAAATCTCTGGAGTACCAGGCAAAGAAAGCATCGTAGCTGATGGCGAGATGCAGGGCAAGAGCCTCAATGAGGTAGTGAAAGAACTCAAGGGAAGTTTCCTTGGGGAGGAGAACTACAAGCGTTTCGGAAATGAATTTCCATTGCTCATCAAGTTTATTGACGCCAACAGCGACCTCTCTATCCAGGTGCATCCTAATGATGAGATTGCCCACAAACAGGGCAAGGAGCGTGGTAAAACCGAGATGTGGTATGCATTGCCAAGCGAACCGGACGCCAAACTCTATAATGGCTTGAAGATGCAGATTACACCGGAGCAGTACAAGGAGATGGTGGAGAATGATACCATCACCGATGCCCTGGCTCAGTATGACGTGAAGGAAGGCGACTGCTTCTTTATTCCTGCCGGCAGAATCCACGCCATCGGAACCGGCTGTTTCGTGGCTGAAATCCAGCAGACCAGCGATGTGACCTACCGCATCTACGATTTCAAGCGCAAGGACAAGGATGGCAACTATCGCCAGCTCCACACCAAGGAGGCTGCCGAGTGCATCGACTATACCGTGCAGGCAGACTATCGCCAGCATTACACTCCTGCCAAAAATCAGGGTGTTAGCATGGTGCAGTGCCCTTACTTCACCACCGCCGTCTATGATCTCGATGAGCCTATGACGCTGGATTATTCAGAGTTGGACAGCTTCGTGATTCTGATTGGCTTGAAGGGCAAGGCAAAGATAACCGACAACGAGGGTAATGAGATTACGCTCCAGGGCGGCGAGAGCATCGTAGTTCCTGCCTCTACCCAAACTTTGAAGATAGAAGGAACGCTGAAGTTCCTGGAGACATACGTATAGTTTAAAGGTAAAAAAGTAAAAAGGTAAAAGGGTAAAAGGGTAAAAAAGTAAAAAGAAAGCAGGCAGATGACATTCCGCCAGGCTCTTTTTACCTTTTTACCCTTTTACCCTTTTACCTTTAAAAATTCTTTTTACCTTTTCAAATACTCCTCAATATCCGCCTGTATCTTCTGGAATTCCGGAGAGAACTGGTAGAAGGTGTTCTTCTTCATCATCATCTTCACCTTGCCCAAGCTGTTCTCATAACATGCCATTTCGGTGCGAGCCTGCTCGGAATGGATGGCACGGTCACGGATTTCATTCTCGCGGTCGTTGCGCAGGGCATCACATACACTCTGCACGATGGGACTCACCACCAGGTCGAAGAGATGATGACCCTGTATATATAAATAGGTATTGGTCTCAGTTACCCCGAGGTTGTGAAGATAAGTTTCCATCTCGGGAAGATAGACCTTGTGCTTCGGGAAATGACGCTCCAGTTGGAAGAGCTTTGCCTTCACCTTCTTGGCGAGATAGTCTATCGCCCATTGAGGATCTCTGATTCGTACGGATGGCAGCACGATCACCTTGTCAAACTCAGCCATATCCAAATGCATCGACATCTTGCGAAAACGAATGTAGAAAAGCATGTGCCAAACGAAGAGGGGCCATATCGTACGGGAATAAGCTTCCAGGAAATGCTCGAAGTCGAAGATGCGACGGTCGTTGAGCGTCACCATCACGCAGGTTTCGTGTAGCCCCTTGGCATAGCACTGGTAGTTTTCAATGGCATAGGCATAGGTATGGAAGATGTATGGATTTTCGAGCATCAGCTGCGAAGCCTCGGTAGTGCCCTGTCGGAGATAATCGTAGTCGGCATCCACGCAGGCTATCATATCCTTGCCCACTCCCTTGAGCATACTCGATACCGCAGCCTTCTTGCCACGGTCCAGATGCAGGTTGCGTGAAGGCAGCATGATGTCGAAATAGCGAGTTTCATCCTCAAACTTACCAAGTACAGACCGCCAGAAGAATACGTCATCATAGCTCTCGACGTAAGCCACTATCTTACGTCTCGCCTTCTTCGAGGTCATCCTGTTGGCAGCCTCGAAGTATAGGGAATTGATATTATCGGTTAAACGTTTAGCCATAATAGTCGTGTTTTCAAGTTTAGAGCGAAAACTTTTCCTTCACTCATCTGAATCTGAAATCTCTGAAATCATCTGAAAGAGATTCACTTGATGGTGATATCATTCACTTCGGTGACTTTATCCGTCCATCCATCCATGACCACGGCAGGACTGTGGGTAGTCATGATGATCTGGATGTTAGGGTTCAGTTGGAGCACCAGTCCGATGAGCTGCTTCTGCCATTCGAAGTGGAGACTGATTTCCGGTTCGTCCATGAAGAGCACGTAAGGCTGATTGTCCTCCACCAGCACGGTGAGGAGGATGGCAAGTATCTGCTTTTCGCCGGCAGAGAGCTGGTAAGGCATGAGCTGTTCGCCTATCTGATCGAAGCGGATCTCGTTGGCTGTGCGCACGATGGTCTTGCCCGTATCCTTGAAGAGACTGTCCACTATATCCTGGAACATCCTCTTCGGTTCACTCAGTTTCTGTGCCTTGGCGGCTGCATCAGGATCACCACTCTGCAGCACGGCGATGATGCGATTGCCGATGTTCACCTGATAGTCGAGATACTTGCGCTGCAATTGGAACAGTTGCCAGTCGAGTTCAGTAACCAGCGTGAGGTCTATCTTGTTGATCATCTCGGCATTCATCAACGGCCTATCCACCGAGCGAATCACATCGTAGCGTATCCACTTGGCTTCCTCAGGCTCCACCTTGAGATGCACCCCCTTGATCATGTGGCTCGGGAATTCCCCACCGGCAGCGAGGCCCTTCACCACCTTATTTAATATAGTACTCTTGCCCACGCCGTTTACACCACTCAGGATATTGACACGGCGGTCGAGGTTCCAAAGAATATGTTTGGTACCACTCCAGAGAGAGTCTATCTCAATCTGTTTAATATAATCAGCGTATTTCTGCATAAGAACATCTCCTATTTTAAAATTTTCTACCGCAAATATAGCAAAATTCCTTGAAAATTAGTACCTTTGCACCCGATTTTAACGATAAATATCGACTAATTTAATATAAATAAAGAAAAATGGATAACAAACGACCTCTCATCGCCCACCTGTGTCTTTTCTGCTCCGGTGCATTCTGGGGATTGATGGCTCCCGTAGGCAAGGATGCGATGCTCCACGGCATCGACGGCATCGACCTCGTGAGCTTCCGTGTATTGGGCGGTGCCATTCTCTTCTGGCTCGCTTCTCTCTTCACCAAGAAGGAGCACGTACCAGTAAAAGATATCTTCATGTTTGCTGCAGCAGGACTTTTCGCCCTCGTTTTCAACCAATGTTCTTATACCATCGGACTGAACATGACCTCTCCGAGCAACTCCAGCATCATGACTACTTCGATGCCTATCTTTGCGATGATTCTCTCCTTCTTCATCCTGAAGGAACCTATCACCTGGAAGAAAGCGCTCGGTGTGCTGATGGGCTGTGCAGGTGCCTGCATCATCATCCTGACAAGTGCCACGGCGGGCAATGCGAAGGTGGGTAACATCTGGGGCGATCTGCTCTGTATGTCGGCTCAGCTCTCTTTTGCGCTCTACCTCTCGCTCTTCAAGAATCTGCTGTCAAAGTATTCCCTCTTCACCATCAACAAGTGGATGTTTCTCTGGGCCACACTCTTCATCTGGCCATTCACCATCGGTCATGTATCAGCCATTCCTTTCGCTGAAGTTCCGATGAGCACTTGGTGGGAGACGGGCTATGTGATATTCTTCGGCACCTTCGTGGCCTACATCTGCATGATGATCGGACAGAAGACGCTGCGCCCTACCGTGGTGAGTGTATATAATTATGTGCAGCCATTAGTATCGGTGAGCGTGAGTGTCATCGTGGGGCTCGCCGTGTTCAAGGGTATGCAGGCGATAGCAGCCCTGCTCGTTTTCTCGGGTGTATGGCTCGTGGTGAAGAGCAAGTCTAAACATGATATCGACCGTCACGACCACAGTCTCGCTTACGAGAAAAGACATGCTTAAAAGACAGAAAGCTTATCATGTACGCCACACGCCCTGAAAGGGCAAAAGCTTTATAGATATCTAAATGTCAATTTATAAACAGAAACTGTCCCCATCTGAGATAACAGATGAGAACAGTTTTGTTTTATAAGGAAAAGAATATCAGCAACCGAAATAAACCATCAGTCCGCCCAATACGATATACAACAGGGCGTATGGAATAGCCGAACGGAGAATCTCTCCATCCTTTCCCTCCATATCGCAGGCTGCAGTAGCGATGGCGATGCTCTGCGGACTGATCATCTTGCCACCCGTGGCTCCCGTGGTATTGGCAGCAACCAGCCAGTTCTCCTGACCGCCCTCCATTCCAAAGAATGTGCTCTGTCCTGTCATACCCAACTGGTTGGCAACATGAGCCTGGAGCTTGGCAAAGAGAATATTCGAAGAGGTATCAGAACCCGTTACGAAAGTTCCGATGGCACCAATCATCGGAGCAACCAAAGGATAGAAATCACCCGTCACTGCCACCAATCCAGAGGCGATGGAAGTAATCATTCCCGAATAGTTCATCACACTCGCCAGGGCTATCAGCGAACAAATGGTCACCACCGTCTTGCGCAGATTCACCGTGGTACGGGCAAGAATCACCATCAGTCTCTTGAGGCTCAACCCTTGTATCAATCCACCGATCGTAGCACCCAGAAAGAGCATCAAGCCCGCATTGGAAATCCAGCCAAACTTAAAGGTGCTATCGAGCACAGGCAGATGAACCGCACTCACCAGATGACTCTTGAGGAAAGCATTGACCGGAGGACAGAGGGCTCCGGAAACCAGGATGAATATCAATATAAAGAGGTAAACACTCCATGCCTTCAGACTCTCGGCAAAAGTAAAAGTTTCATTATCCTGCACCTTGCTCTTTCTGGCAAATACCTTGGCGTATGCGATGATGGCAATAATGGCAGCCAACGAACCGATGATGGCTGGAGTCTCCGAACCGAGATAATAGCCGCATACAAACTGTACTACCACGGAAATCACTCCCACCCAAAGGGCGATGATGAGATTCTTGATAAAATTGTGCTTATCGGTAAGCGTCAGGATGATGAAAGGCAGGATGATAAAGAGAGGTGCCAGCTGGATAATGGCGAAGGCCGAAGTCTCGCAAATCTGTGCCGCCGAAGCCGATCCGCTTTCAGCCACCTCGTTACAGAGCGTAGTAACCGGTACACCCACGGCACCAAATCCCGTAGCCACGGTATTACCGATCAAGGACACCAGAGCCGAGAACATCGGTTTGAATCCGAGTCCGATGAGGATGGCAGCAGGTATCGCCACCGCCGTTCCGAAACCCGCCATACCTTCGAGCAGTCCGCCGAAGCCCCATACGAGGAGCAGCACGAGCAGTCCCTTATCATCGGTAATCGACGTAAACTGTTTCTTGATTACCTCAATCTGCTTGCTTTCCACAAGGATATTATAGCTATAAATAGCCATCAGGATGATGATGAGAATCGGGAACACCGCCTTCAGGATGCCTTCCAGCACTGCCCATCCCGTCAGGGCGATAACGCTATCCTCCGCATGTTCCGGAGCTATCATACCCAGCGGCGAAGCTGCGAAGAGAGCAAGCAACACGGTAACCACGAGCGTCAGCAAGGCGCTCTTATGACCTGCCATCTTGAAGCCGAGCATCAAGACGAACAGCAATACGATAGGAATAATAGAAACAACAGATGCCATAAGCCATTCAGTTTTTAATGTTTTCGATTGTAAGATTTTATATGTATGCCTGCAAAAATAACATTTTTCTTTGAAAAAAGAAAGCATTTTTCGGTTTTTTTTTAAGATGTCCGATTTTATAATTTCATACGTCTATAGAATTTAAAGGTTTTGAAAATGCCAAATTCGGGAATAAAAAATGGCTAAATTACGGAAAAATAATCGGCCAAATTAAGTAATTTTACCCCTTTTTTAGCCGAAAAACGCCCGAATACCACAAACGTGGTAGCAGGAATACTACTCATGTGCTATTTCAGAATCCAGAAAATCGCCGTACCTTTGCAACGTCAATCAGAACAAACAGTATGATGACTTTCAGACAGACATCAGAATGTCTTTCAGAGAGAACTTCAATCTGATTTCTGGGCGACAGATTTATATAAATGAATAAGGACATATTGACGTAAAATTTTTAAAAAAGAAAGGACATAGATTATGAGTACAGAAAAGAAACTTCGCTTTGAGACACTTCAGTTGCATGTAGGTCAGGAAAATCCAGATCCAGCTACCGACGCTCGTGCGGTGCCTATCTACCAGACCACAAGTTATGTGTTCCGCAACTCTCAGCACGCTGCCGATCGCTTCGGTCTCCGTGACGCTGGTAACATCTATGGTCGCTTGACCAACTCTACTCAGGGTGTATTCGAGGATCGTGTAGCTGCCCTCGAAGGTGGTGTAGCCGGTTTGGCAGTTGCTTCTGGTGCAGCCGCAGTAACCTACGCTCTGCAGAACATCCTTCAGAATGGCGACCACATCGTAGCTGCCGACAACATCTATGGTGGTACTTATAACCTCATCACTCATACATTATCTACACAGGGGGTAAGCTACACCATCGTAGATCCTCGCAACTTCGAGCAGGTAGAGGCAGCCATTCAGGACAATACCAAGGCTCTCTATGCAGAGACCTTCGGAAATCCTAACTCTGATGTAACTGATATCGATAAGTTGGCAGAGATTGCTCATCGCCACAACATCCCATTGATTATCGATAATACCTTCGGCACTCCATATCTCATCCGCCCTATCGAGCACGGAGCAGATATCGTGGTTCACTCTGCTACCAAGTTTATCGGCGGTCATGGTTCATCTCTCGGTGGTGTCATCGTAGATGGCGGTAAGTTCGACTGGAAGGCAAATGCCGACAAGTTCCCTACTCTCGCCAAGCCAGACCCATCTTATCACGGTGCAGTCTTCGCAGATGTAGCCGGAGCAGCTGCCTTCGTAACCCGTATCCGTGCGGTCATCCTTCGTGATACCGGTGCTACCATCTCTCCATTCAATGCCTGGATTCTTCTTCAGGGCTTGGAGACATTGAGCCTCCGTGTAGAGCGCCACGTACAGAATGCCTTGAAGGTGGTAGAGTATCTGGAGAACAATCCTAAGGTGGCTAAGGTAAATCACCCAGCCGTTCCTTCTCATCCAGACCACGAGCTCTACAAGAAGCTCTTCCCTAACGGCGGTGGTTCTATCTTCACCTTCGATATCAAGGGCGGCGAGAAAGAAGCATGGGAGTTCATCGACCACCTGCGCATCTTCTCTTTGCTGGCTAACGTAGCCGATGTGAAGTCACTGGTTATCCACCCAGCCACCACTACCCACTCTCAGTTGAGTCCAGAGGAGTTGGAGGAACAGCACATCTATCCTTCTACCGTTCGCCTGAGCATCGGTATCGAGAATATCGACGACTTGATTGAGGCACTCGACGAGGCATTCACTTATGTAAAGTAGTGAGTAGTGAATTATTAATGATTAAAATTAGAGTACAGTTATGGCAAAGATATATAAGCAGATTACTGATTTAATCGGTAAGACCCCATTAGTAGAATTGGGAAAATATTCAGCATCCAAGGGTTTGGAGACTCCTGTAATTGCTAAGGTAGAATTCTTCAATCCAGGCGGAAGCGTAAAAGACCGCGTAGCCCTCGCCATGATCGAGGATGCAGAGCAGAAGGGACTCCTCAAACCGGGAGCTACCATCATCGAACCTACCAGTGGCAATACAGGTGTTGGATTGGCTTTGGTATCAGCCGTGAAAGGCTACCACCTCATCCTCACCATGCCTGAGACGATGAGTATCGAGCGCAGAAACTTGGTGAAGGCTTACGGCGCACAGGTGAAATTGACCAGCGGCAAAGACGGTATGCCGGGTGCCATCAAGGCTGCCGAGGAGTTGAGAGATTCCATCCCTGGTTCTGTGATTTTAGGACAGTTCACCAACCCAGCCAACCCTGCCAAGCACTATGCTACAACGGGTCCAGAGATCTGGGCTGATACTGATGGCGAGATTGATATCTTCGTAGCCGGTGTAGGAACCGGTGGAACCATTTCGGGTATCGCCAAGTACTTGAAGGAGCAGAATCCTAACGTGAAGGTGATTGCCGTAGAGCCAGCCACATCGCCTGTATTGAACGGCGGACAGAGCGGTCCTCACAAGATTCAGGGCATCGGTGCCGGTTTCATTCCAGAGACTTACTCTTCTGAATACATCGATGAGGTATTGGACATTCAGAACGATGATGCCATCAAGGCTGGTCGTGATTTGGCTCAGACCGAGGGTCTGCTGGTAGGAATCTCATCAGGAGCTGCAGCCTTTGCAGCCACTGAGATTGCGAAGCGTCCTGAGAACAAGGGCAAGAAGATCGTAGCCCTCTTGCCAGATACTGGTGAGCGTTACTTGAGCACTGTACTCTATGCTTTCGAGGAGTATCCTTTGTAAATCGCCTCTCATTCGCTGAGATGCAGAAACGCAGAGAAGATTTTCCCTCATTAAAGTTTGGTGGTATCATTTTTTTGTTGTAGCTTTGCAAATGAATTAATTCGATGACGCAATGGCAAGAAAATTATATCCTATAGGAATTCAGACATTTGAACGGATCCGCAAGGAGGATAAGTTCTATATAGATAAGACGGAATATGTCTATCGTATGACTCATACGGATGGAACGTATTTCTTCTTGAGTCGCCCACGCCGTTTCGGTAAATCGCTGCTGGTTTCCACCTTCCAAAGTTATTTCGAGGGAAAGAAGGAACTGTTCAAGGGGCTTGCCATCGAGAAGCTGGAAAAGGAGTGGAATACTTATCCTGTTCTGCACTTCGACCTGAGCAAGGGTAAGCACATGGAGAAGGAGCAGTTAGAAGAGCATCTGGGCTACCTTTTGGAAGATTATGAACAAAAGTATGGTATAGAAAATCACCGTAACGGAAACAATAATCGGTTCAATGACTTGATAGAAGTGATTTCCCAAAAGACAGGCAAGCAGGTGGTGGTACTCATTGATGAATATGACGCTCCGCTGCTGGATGTGGCGCATGAACAGGAAAAACTCGATGAGCTCCGTAACACAATGCGCAACTTCTATAGTCCTCTGAAGGGAAACGAGTCTATGCTTCGATTTGTCTTTATGACGGGCATCACGAAGTTTTCACAGCTCAGCATCTTCAGCGAGCTGAACAACATCACCAACGTGAGTATGGACGAGCCTTACGCCGGCATCTGCGGCATCACCAAGGAGGAAATGTTGACCCAGATGAGTGATGACATCGACGCTCTTGCCAAGCATCTAGAACTGAGCAGGAAGGAGACCATTCAGGAGCTCAAAGACCATTATGATGGTTATCACTTCACATGGCCATCGCCTGATATTTTCAATCCTTATAGCTTGCTTAATTGTTTCGCAAAACAAGATTTGAGAGCTTTTTGGTTTGAGTCTGGCACACCTGTTTATCTTATCAACATGATGAGAAAATTCAAGGTTCTTCCTTCTATGCTGGGCAGGATGAGAGCCAAGGCTTCCTCTTTTGATGCTGCTACGGAAAAAATGACGAGTTTGTTGCCTTTGCTTTACCAAAGCGGATATTCCACCATCAAAGGGTACGAGAAAAAGACCAGGGTTTATACCTTGGATATTCCAAATCGAGAAATTTTTATCGGTCTTTATGAGAGCTTGTTGCCTGGATATGTGCAATCGGAATCTGATGAAGGAAAGGTGGTGATAGCGGATATTTCCACCTATCTGGAAGACAAGGATATGGAAGGGGCGTTACAACTCTTGGCAGACTTCTTGGCGACAGTGCCTTATTGTGCCAATACGGATTATGAGGGACATTACCAGCAGATGTTTTATATCATCTTTGCCTTGCTTACTGACTACAATATTATTGTGGAGCAGCACACGGCTAAAGGGAGAATCGACATCACGATGGAGACTGCCGACACCATCTATGTGATGGAACTGAAATTCAATAAGAGTGCGCAAGAGGCATTAGACCAAATCAATGACAAGCATTATGCCCAAGCCTTTGCCTTGAAGAATAAGGAAATTGTAAAGGTGGGCTTGAACTTCTCTGTCAAAGACGAGGTGAATACTCTGGAATGGGTGATTTCCTGACACTGAGGGGGTTAGCCGATGGATTACGATTGACTTTCACAAATTTTTAAAATAACCATCCCATGACATACGAAGATTTCAAGCAATTGGCTGAGCATCCACAGCATCGGGATGTTCCTGCCATCTTCAAGCTCGAAGTTTTAGAAACGGAAGAGCTGGAGGAGAAGAAGCGTTCACATTACCCGAAATACAAGGTGAACACCTATTGTCCGCAAGCCTTCACCACAACCCTTGAAGAGGCTGAAAGACTGATGCACCAGGATGTCCTTTACCGCAAAAAGATGAAGGAGGAAGACGACTATCCGCTGGATACCTTCTGCTATTATATCTCGGAGATTCCAATGGGACTGTTGCACTACGACCGCGAATGTCTTTCTGAAAGAGTGTATGACGGTGAGGGAAAACTGATCGACCGGTCTTACTGCTGTTCGGGTTTCAGCATTTACTATCCCGGAGTCTGCGATTCGCATGCATACGACCGTCATCCTGACGAGACCTTCCGAGGCAGAAGCGCAGAACAGATCAGATTCCAGAAAGGTGACATCGTGGAAGTATATCGTGGCGATGAGGTGAAACTTGCCATCGTTGTCGGTACTCCGCTTACCACCGAATGGATCTGGGAGAGAAACCAGGCTGTCAAGGATAAAAGGGGATTGGATGAACTGCCATATGATGAGACGGATGACAGCTATACCGTGATAGATGGTCCCAGCTACGAATACCACGACCACGTTCCGTCGCTGTATGTCTTCGCCCCTCACTATCATGTGCCGCTCTATCTTCAAAGACGATTCAAGGGTTATCTGGAAAAGGCTGAGAAAAAGCAGAAAGAAGAGGAGGAGAAAGACAGGATCTTCCGCCAGGCTCACGATTGCAGCTTCAGCAACAAGGAACAGATAGAGAAGTCTGAAAAGTGCGGCTGCTTCAGCTGCTGCGAAATCTTCTCGCCATCCGAAATCACGGATTACCTCCCTGATGAGCCGCCTACAGCAGAATGTCCCTTCTGTTATACCGACTCCGTAATAGGTGATGCCTCCGGCTTCCCTATCACCAAGGATTTCTTGAAGAAAATGAAGAAGAGATGGTTCTAGGCATAATAAGGAAAGCCACCAAGGTCGTTGATAAGTTAGCACATACTTTAGGCTCTACTCGTTACCTATATATAATAAGGTGTAACAAAGGTTACACTACAAATGGAATAAACGGAATGGTCAAAAAAAAGGAAAAAATAACTTTTTTGAAAAAAAATCGACATAGAATTAGGATATATTCATTTATTTTATTATATTTGCAGTGTTAGAAAGTAAAAGTAAATATACATAATAGATCTTAACATTCTTAACTTAATAACAAAAATAAAGATTATGGAAAAAGAAAAAATTGATCAGTTCATGATGGCGAATGCCAAGTTCTTTCCTCCTATGATGGTAGGTCAGATCAAGGATAAATTAGCCACACTCGGCGAGGACAAAGAGACCATGTTGATTTCAACAGACTGGAAAAATCCTACAGTCGGATTCCTTTTCGCTTTCTTCTTGGGAGGTTTCGGAGCCGATCGTTTCTGGTTGGGCGATACAGGATTAGCAGTTGTCAAACTCATCACTTGTGGTGCAGGCGGCATTTGGTCACTCATCGACCTGTTCACCGTAGGTAAGAGAACACGTGAATACAACTATAAAAAGTTTATGACGTATTTTTAAACAAGTCATTTGAGGAAGAGCCTTCTGGTTCTTCCTCGTTCATCATCAATACAATATCATTATCCTATAGAAATATATCACTATGAGCGAACAAACCAATATGCTATTAATGACATATAGCAAATACTTTCCAGAAGAAAACATCATGATGCTCAAGCAGAAATTCGACCAGCTGGACGAATCGAAGAAATCATTGATGTATTCTCTCCAGTTCAAAGACCCTGTCACAACACTCATCCTGTCACTGTTAGTCGGCGGCTTAGGCATTGACCGCTTCTACATTGGCGACACAGGACTCGGAATAGCCAAGTTGCTGACATGCGGCGGATGCGGCATCTGGACCATTGTCGATTACTTCCTGATCATGAAGAGAACCAAGGAAAAGAACTTCGAGAAATTGATGTCTCTCATCTAAACCAAATGGGCAAACGAGAAACGATCATATTGTCGGCGCTTTACCTATTGGGCATCGCATGGATGTTTATCTACATCCACTACAAGGTAAATATTCTCCTATGCCCCACCAAATGGGCATTGGGAATACCTTGTCCTGGATGCGGGATGACAAGGGCCTTGAGCCTTTTGCTCAAGGGCGACATGGTGGCTGCCGTCACCATGAATCCCAACATCGTGATAGCCTTAGTCGGCATTGTCTTAGCCCCTTTCCTGCTTTTCAGCCAATGGTTTACCAATAGGGATTATATGGGGAGAATCAACTCTTTACTAAATCGCAAGCAGTTTCTTATCCCCTTCTGCACATTCGAAATCATGATATGGGCATACAACATCATGCGCCATATCTAAATATTCATCCCCCATACTATCCTGTTTTCAATAGCTAAAATTCGAGACCATTGACCGCATAGAGCGGTATATTCGTAACCCATTCTTCCTCTTTATAATCATTCATGGAGATGCGGAAGGCCCTTCTTGGACTGGTTGGCAGCCACAAACTGGCGCAGACTTTTCGCCTTCACATTCGTCTCGGCTTTCTTTACAAGGTGCTATCGCAATGCATCCTATCCCCCTTACCCCTGCATCCTAATGACTGATTCTTGTTTTAAATGACGAAGATGAACCTGCGGAAAATCGAACTGTAATCGTAATCAGTAATCAGAACTCCCCGTCAATGCAATAACTGGAGAAGTGGGATGGCAAGAAATGAGAATACAGAAAAAGGAAAGGTAAAGAATAAACATCCAATGAAAAAAGTAACATCCGTGCTTAAAAATAAAAATAATATTTGGTGATTTCACATAAAAACTATAACTTTGCAACAATAATTTATTAGAAAGTGACTTTGTGATAATGAAAAAACTATTCCTTAGTGCTGCTTTTCTGGCAGCATCGCTCGCATCCCAGGCACAGCAAGCCCCATTGTGGATGCGCTACCCTGCCATCTCGCCTGATGGCAAAACCATCGTTTTCTCCTACAAGGGAGACATCTACAGCGTTCCTGCCACGGGCGGAGAAGCCAGACAGCTCACCACAAATGCTGCTCACGACTCCTACCCCATCTGGAGCCCTGACGGCAAGAAAATAGCCTTCGCTTCCAACCGCGAGGGAAGTTTCGACGTATATGTGATGTCTGCACACGGAGGCGCACCTACACGCATCACCACCAACAGTGAGCGCGAAATTCCTGTTGCCTTCAAGGACAACGACCACGTGCTCTTCTCTGCCAACATCATGCCTACCGCTGAGAGCAACCTCTTTGCCAGCCGGGAATTCTCGCAGGTTTACGAGGTAAGCACACAGGGCGGAAGACCGAAACTCTATTCCGTCATCCCGATGGAAGACATCAGCATCAACGCCAAGGGACAGGTGCTCTACCACGACTCCAAGGGATATGAAGACCAGTGGCGCAAACATCATACTTCGCCTATCACTCGCGATATCTGGATGCTCGACAACGGGAAATACCAGAAGATAACTGCCTTCAAGGGCGAAGACCGCACGCCTGTATGGGCTGCCGACGGTGAGAGCTTCTACTACCTGAGCGAGCAGGCAGGATCCTTCAACATCTATCATCGCAACATCGCTACCGGCAAGGACGTTCAGCTCACCCATGAGAAGAAGAATCCTATCCGATTCCTCACCTCCTCTGCCGACGGACTCCTCTGCTACGGCTACGACGGCGAAATCTACACCGTGAAGGAGGGAGCACAGCCACAGAAGGTGAACATCTCCATCACCGCCGACAATGATGAGCCAAGTCTCGTACGCCAGGTGCGCAGTTGGGGAGCCACAGAAATAGCCCTCTCACCAGATGCCAAGGAAGTGGCTTTCGTGATGCACGGCGATGTATATGTGACATCCACCGAATACAAGACCACCAAGCGCATCACCGACACACCGCAGCAGGAGCGCAACGTGAGTTTCTCGCCAGACGGCAGAAGTCTCGTCTATGCCTCTGAGCGCAACGGCGTATGGCAGATATATCAGGCTAAGATCAAGAACGAAAAGGAGAAGAACTTCACCTACTGCACGGATGTGGAGGAGGAGCAACTCACCAAGACCAATATGACCTCGCAATATCCAGCCTACAGTCCGGACGGCAAGGAAGTGGCCTTCTATGAAGACCGTGCCACCCTGCGCATCATCAATCTGAAGACCAAGGATGTGCGCACCGTGCTCGACGGCAAGTACAACTACTCCTACTCCGATGGCGACATCTGGTTTGAGTGGAGTCCGGACAGCAAGTGGCTCCTCTGCAGCTACATAGGCAACGGCGGATGGAACAATACCGATATCGCACTGGTGAAAGCCGACGGCAAGGAGATGCACAACCTGACCAACAGTGGATATAGCGACAGCAACGGCAAGTGGGTGCTCGGCGGAAAGGCGATGCTTTTCGAAAGCGACCGTGCCGGTTATCGCAGTCATGGTTCATGGGGCGCAGAAAGCGATGCTTATCTCATGTTCTTCGACCTCGATGCCTACGACCGCTTCCGCATGAGCAAGGAGGAACTCGAACTCGCTGAGGCCAACAAGGACGAGAAGGAGAAGAAGGCCGACGAGAAGGAGGAGAAGAAGAAGGAAGACAAGAAAAAGAAAGAGGAGAAGTCTGGCAAGATAGAGGTGGACAAAGTGAAACCGCTCGAACTGGACATCGACAACTGCCGCGACCGCATCGTACGACTCACCGTCAACTCATCCCACATGGGTGATGCCATCCTCGATACCAAGGGCGAGAAGATCTACTATCAGGCTTCTTTCGAAGGCGACTACGACCTGTGGTGCCACGACCTGAAGGAGAACAAGACCTCGCTGATGATGAAGAGCATCGGACAGGGCGGATTCGTAGCCGACAAGGATGTGAAGAACCTCTATCTCTGCAACGGCAGCAATATCAAGAAGGTGGAACTCGGTTCGAGATCTACCAAAAATATCGACTTCGAGGCTCCGTTCAACTACAAGCCTGCCGAGGAGCGTCAGTATCTCTTCGACCACGTATGGAGACAGGTGGCTGACAAGTTCTACGACCCTAAGATGCAGGGCGTGGACTGGGAGTACTATCGCAAGGTGTATGAGAAGTACTTACCTTATATTAATAATAACTTCGACTTCGCTGAGATGTTGAGCGAGATGCTGGGCGAGCTGAATGCCAGCCATACCGGTTGCCGTTATTATGCCAGCGGAGCCACCCTCTCTACCGCAGCATTGGGCGTATTCCTCGACCCATCCTACGAGGGCGACGGACTGAAGATCAAGGAGATTATCAAGCGCGGTCCTTTTGCCGTGAAGAAGAACGAGGTGACTCCGGGCAGCATCATCGAGAAGATAGACGGCACCGACATCAAGGCAGGCGAAGACTACAATGCGCTGCTCGACGGAAAGGCTGGCAAGAACATCCGCCTCACCATCAAGAATGCCAAGGGCAAGCGCTTCGACCTCACCATCAAGGCCATCTCGCAGGGTGCCCAGCAGGAGTTGCTCTACAAGCGATGGGTGGATAGAAACCGTGCCATCGTGGACAGTGTTTCGCACGGCAGAATAGCCTATGTGCACGTGAAGGCGATGAACAGCGAGAGTTTCCGCACCGTGTATAATGAACTGTTGAGCGAGAAAAACCGCACCAAGGATGCCGTCATCGTGGATGAGCGTCACAATGGTGGCGGCTGGTTGCACGACGACCTCTGCACCCTGCTCAGCGGCAAGCAGTATCAGGAGTTTGTGCCTCATGGCAAGGTGGTGGGCAAGGATCCATTCAACAAGTGGACCAAGCCATCCTGCGTATTGATCTGCGAGGACGACTATAGTAACGGTCATGGTTTCCCATGGGTATATAAGGAGTTGGGCATCGGCAAGCTGATAGGTGCACCGGTGGCTGGAACAATGACTGCCGTATGGTGGGAGACCTTGATGGACCGCAGCCTGGTATTCGGTATTCCTCAGGTAGGTTGCCGTGACATGCGTGGCACCTTCGGCGAGAACACCACTCTCCAGCCAGACATCGAAGTGTATAATTCTCCAGAGGATTACATCACCGGCCATGACACTCAGCTCATCAGAGCCGTAGAGGAAATGATGAAGAAGTAAGGAAAAAATTTATCAAGAAATGAGAGGGTGTGCCATAAACCAATGACACACCCTCATATTTTTACAGGCTTGGCATCTGAATCTCAGGAATTACCAGATCAGCCTCATCTTCTATCTTGTTACTAAAGAACATACAATAATATATAGGCATATAAGTGATTCCATTTTCCGTATAGACTTTCTGCTCATTGCTCAGCACCACAGCCTCATGAATATGATATTCCGTGGTATTCAGGAACTTATCAAGTGCACTATGCACCATATAATCCTTACCCGACTTGATTTCCACAGGCAAGACCGTCAGGTTTTTGTAATCATCTATCAGATAATCCACCTCACCTTTCTGCTTGTTATCATAATAATGAAGCACATAACCATGGGCATGAAATTCCTGAGCTATGACCGACTCATATACAGCACCAAGATTCACACTCCGCTCATCCCTCAACACGGCATTGATATTCGTACCATAAAGAATACTGGTCAATAACCCCACATCGTTCATATAGAGCTTCAGTAAATTCTTGCTCTCCGACTCTATCAGTGGAAAACTAGGATTGCTGATAGCCTGCCCCGACAAAGCTACCCCGGAATTCGTAAGATACTCAAATTCCTCAGCATAGTCGCTAAACTGCTTATGCGCCTTCAAGCCTTCGATATTCTTTACGATGATACGCTTTTTCTTATTTTCCATATTCGATGGAATCATATCATATATCTTTCTGATAACAAGTTTGCGCTCATCATCATACTGCGATGCATCTATCTTATAAAGCGCATGAATATCCCGCTGAATACTTCGCACTTGAGCCATATTTCTATTTTCAAGAAATTTATTGACGGCATCAGGCATTCCTCCCACGAGCAGATAAATCTTAAACTGCTGGAGCATATAGTTATGCATCGACTCATTCAAGGCTTTCCTATCCAGAAAACTATGCCGCATGCTCTCTATCGCCTCCTTTCCACACCCCATCGCCCACAAGAATTCCTCGAAATCAAGAGGATACATCTGTTGGACAGCGATACTGCCGATGGGCACAGAAGGGGTTTGCGACAAGGCGACACCCAGTTGGGAGCCACTAGCCACATATCGGTATTTACCATCCTCGTTGAGAAACTTAAGCATGGTCATCAAATGAGGATAACTCTGTATTTCATCAAGAAAAACCAGGGTATCATCCTTACTTCCGAGATTGTTACCAGCCATGGCACCCAACTGCAAGTAAAAATCTTCCTTGCTCCTTACTGTTTTAAAGATGCCATCTCCCTCTTGGTCTGCCTTGAGATTTATCTCAACAAAATGCTTGAAAAGTTTCTTCCCCACATATCTTATCAGATACGATTTACCTATCTGCCTCGCACCATTGACAAGCAGAATCTTCCGAGGTTCGTGAAGGAGAAATTTCTCCAAACTTTCAGCAAATTTACGTTCTAACATAAGCCTTTCATTTAATCCGGTGCAAATATACTCATTTTCAGTTAATTGCACAAGCCTTCAGGACTTTTTCTTTCATTTCATCCCTCAAAAAGAGGAATTATTCCGTTAAAATAGGAGGTAAAAAGAGGAATTATTCCGTTAAAACAGACATCAAAAAGAGGAATTATTCCGTTAAAACAAGGGGTAAAAACAGGAATTATTCCGAAGAATATAATTCAAAAGAGCGTGGTCGCCAATCGGGCAATCACGCTCTTTTATTTCATTATTAACATAAAACATTATAACATATGAAGACTCTCCCATCAAAGAGCCATCTCCTTGAAGAATCAAGAGGGAGAACATCCCCATGATATTGAGAGAGAAATCCTTATCTAATTTAGCAAACTTTCTTCTTACGCTCGCAAAAGCGCTCGCACTGCGCACAAATATCATATCCCAACATCGCCCCAAGGATGAAATCCTCCTCAGGCGAAAGCTGGCACAATGGTTTGGTGACTATCATGCGGATAGCATCCAGGCATTCCTTCTTACCAAAGAAGAGATTCAGACGGTCGTTGCCAACCGGCTGGATGATGTAATCAATGTTCTGACGCTCTAATCTTGTTATGGCAAAAGACTCATATTTCCTGTTGAAGGTGTAGAGCACCAGACGGCGCACGCCCTTCTTATATTCATATATATGATTCATCAGAACCTTCAAATCTACTGGTGTTGCGATTTCCTGCTGCATACTATCCGAATTAATCAAGTTTCTTATCAGGAATCAGAGAATTCTATGATTTAAAAATCTATGAACCCAAAATGACTCGAGATTCCATAGTCAGAGATTTCTATGACTCCTGAAAAATTATTTTTAATACTAAAGCGCTGGTTTGATGGCCTCAATCCAGGCATCTATACGCTCCTCTGTCTTGTCGTCCTCGTTCACCTCATCGAGTGCCAGTCCCAGGAACTTGTCGTCCTCAACAGCCTCACTGTCATCATAGGTGTATCCATCTGTAGAAACACCAGGCAATACGGTAGCACCAGCCTCAACGGCGGCATCATAGAGTTCCTTCATGCCGCCGCAGAATGTATCAGGGTAAGAATCGCTGTCGCCACAACCAAACAGGGCAACAGTCTTGCCAGCCAAGCCGGCACTCTTCAGCGTCTTCACGCCATCATACCAGTCATCCTGCATCTCGCCGGCACCCCATGTAGAAGTACCGAGAAGAAGATTCTCGTGACTTGCGATAGTAGCATCATCGATGTTAGCTACATCTACAGCTTCCACGCCCAACTTAGAGGCGATGGTTTCGGCAATCGACTGGCATGAGCCAGTAGAAGAGCCATAAATTACGATAGTTGTTTTCATTTGTCCTTAATCTCTTTTAGTTACATTTATTTTCGGGTGCAAAGATACTGCCTTTTCCCTTTATCTGCAATACCTAAAAATGATGGTTTCGGGAAAATACCTAGATATGGGGATAGAAGAATAGTTTTAGGATGGTTTATCCTAAAAAATAGTATCTTCGCAGCAAATATATAATCAAAGAACAATGAAATGATATGAAACGAATAGAAAGAACGGAATATCTCAATAAGCTGATTGCTTTCAAAGACAAGTCTCTTATCAAAGTGAGCAGACAATATCGGCAACATCCTATCCACCAAGCGCATAGCCAACATCATGACTGCCGACGGAAGAAAAATAGACCAGAAAACCGTGGAACGATCTTACACTTGATGAAGACCCTACTGCCGATTACAACGGTATCAAGAGAATCAATGCCATAAGAGGCTGATGGGAGAAACAGAGTTGAACCAAAAGAAAGTTTGGAAGTGACCTCTATGAGGTCACTTCTTCGTTCTGTTGGGTGCTTTCAGCCAGATATTCTGAGTATATCGCATACCTCTCAGATAGTGACACCAAGAATAACTGAAAACCTTATTTCGCAACCAAGAATATTCGAAAAATACCCTGTTGACTGCTTTAACCCTGAATTGTCCAGAATATGCAGCAGGATTCTTCACTGTCCAATACCAACAGTTGTGTAGGTTGATTGTGTTACGAGACACCAATGGAGCCTCATGCATCTTAGCCTTGAACCCGTTTGATGTCACCGGAGCATCCGCCACATCATAATTCCACCGTGCTCTTCCACTTCCACCATCCAAGGATTTGTTTGTTATAGTCACATCAGAAACATTCATTGTATAGCTTTCGGATATTGAGCCTCCTGCACTAAATCCAGCACTTGGTCCAGAAGTATCAAGCCCGATATTACCTCCAAAATCAACACTATATCCCGAAGTTGTACTATACGAACCTTCAGAAGTCGCAGGTCTAGGATCATGCACAAAGACTTCAGTTGGTGAGAAGCTTCCACCGTTTGGTTTAAAGATTTCGTGGTCATTGTCAATCTCTCCCAAGTAAAAACCATAGCATGTACCCTTGTTTTCCTTCCATTTATCAGAAAGCATCATCGTCGAATTGTTTCCAAGGATTTCTTGATGTACCATATAGTAATCCATGTTTTGATCAAAAGAGTACACTGCATATATGGTATATGTTACTTGGTACAATGCGGAGCGACCTTTAGCCTTGTCATGCCCTGGATACGTCGGGTAATATATGTACGTAATTGTCTGCGCCTTTGTCATGGAATGAATATCGTTTGAGCCACCGTTGATATTGGGCTCGCTTACAACAGCTTGTTTTTCTATCCATGTGGCTACGGCATCTGCAAATAAACCATATGTGTAAGGCGTGTGCTCTTGGGAAAGATTGGCTTCTGCAAGCTCTGTCCTTGTGGTATCACCGTCCTCTGTGATTACCACTGACGATATTTGAGCCTCATCTGAGTCGTTCAGATCTTCGAGATGCATTTCTCCTCCCTTCTTATTGAAAGCATAAATATCATTGAAGTGCCCATTGCCATCATCGTCGTCATAGTCGTGCATAAGCGCATCTCCCAGTTTATATTTTTTTAGTCTTTCCATTGTGGCCTTCGACGGTTCAGTTATGGCTATTACGCCTCCTTTGTCATAAACCTGTTTCACTTTCTCCAACATATCGCCATCAATGGTCAAGGCGGTTTCGTTGTCGAGAACCACCACCCTCACGCTATTGTCATTTATTGACACGTTCTTTGTCAGGCGGTTTACAAGAGCAGAACCTGCTTCCTTAAAATTGTTACCCAACACTGCCGTTGGCAAATTGAGCTTAACGGAAAGTTGATCGGTCTTTGGCAGGACTTCTCCTATTGGTGCGTCAAGTTCTTCCCAAGATTCGCTATCATCAGAACATGAGCAACATAACGAAGTCAACATTACCAAACACAACACGGACTTTACAAAAAACTTCATTTTCATTCTTATATTATAGTTCATATTTTAAAGAATTAAATGATTAAAGAATTCACTGGCAGCCTTATCAAGATTTTCTGCCTATTTTAAGTTGAACGTAAATTTATTCTTATAGTCTCGATTCACACAGACCGTAGCCTTGCGCTGAGAAAGATTATACACCACCGACCACTGGGTATGGCTCGTAGGATTGCCCGGAGTTTCTGCCTGACTCACGCCATTGAGCAGATTCATGGCTCCTTCCTCAGACAACTGATTGTTGTTCTGCTTGATGACGAATTCCATCATGTCATAGCGGGTCTTGCCGTGGTTCGAGAGCTTCGGACCTTTATCAGAACATGCCATAGTTTCAGATACATAGAAGTTGCTGGCATAGCGCTTTTCTATCACCTCGCGGGTGTTTGGTAAAATGTCAGGATATTTAAAATAAGTCTTGCCATCCTCACCCGTATATTCATCGTCTATGTAAATCTTGCTCTGATGATCCTTGTCATACACGAATTCTACGATGGCATAACGGCCCGTGGCATCTGCCATGTAGAAATGATAGTTGCCGTCGTTATCCGGTATCCAGAGGTCATATCCGTCCAGAATCTTGAGAGCTTCATCCACAGTTCTGGCATGATCCAACATCATGCGCAAGGCAACGGTTGTAGTCAATTTCTTTCCCGTACTAGCCTGCTGGGTCGGTTTGCCGTCGAGATGGAGCACGGAAACGGCAAAGCCAGCCTCGTTCATACCGTCCATCAGGAGATATGGGAATGCCATGATATAGGATAGGTCTTGCGTCTTATTCTTCTCAAACTCAGCCTTGTTATATAGGATGTAATGCCAGAGATCCTGTCGGTAACCTATCCAGTAGGCATCCACCATACTGATGGATTTCAGTCCGCCTTCGGGTGCCGTGCGAACCAGGGCAGCTGCTATCGGTTCGTTATCATGGGAGTAATCAAAGTTGCGCCCCATCAGATAATCGCCCGTATCGGGTGTCGTCACGGCAAAGGCACTGCAGCCTGCATCCAGCTTAACCCTTGCCTTGAGCCAGGATGGCGTCTTGTCGCAGAGGGTTTTCAATACGGCACCAATCAGATGGGTGTTGTCGGTGAGATTGAATCCTGATATGGTAGGGAGTTTATAATCCTCCGTATAGTCAAGATAGAAGAATCTTCCGTCTTTCAAGTCCTGGATAGACCTTACCATCTCCAGTTTCTTGGCATCGGTCAGCAGACTGGCCGGTACGTCCTGATAGTGAGCCTGGTTGTATACTTCTTCAGGGTCATCATCGCTGCACGAAGACACCATAACCATGAAAAAGGTAAAGCAGAAAGTTAAGCATGCAAACATTAGCCACTGAATGCGTTTGCTGTTGAAAGTATTGTTTCTTTTCATAATTAGTGATATTTAAAAGATGAATGATTCATTTTATTTTTCGATGCAAAAGTAATGGAAAATAAGGTTCGATATGGGAAAAAATAACCTGAAAAATACTGATTTTTTAGGAAAACGGGAAAAAATAACCTCAAAAACCGTCAAAATCACAGATTTTTATTATCTTTGCACAATAATAAAGCAATGCCAAGCAAAGCTAAGCAATGCAAGGTTATGCTAAGCAATTCATCTATCAATAATGAATATATCCCTACGGAGTATGAAAGCAAAGAACTCAATAAGAACCAAGTTACGCAGGTTGGAATTCTCCTTGCTGAAGAGGGAATCCAATTACCTCGATCGCCAGCGCCAGTGGCTTCTGGTATGTTTTGCCGTGATGCTTTATCTAGGCATCCTGTCTAATATTCTGGGGTTGTCGGGAGCCTTCGATCCATTTTTTACAGCATCTAACATCGTCTTTCTGGTAGTTGTGGTGTCCTCGTTCGCTGCCTATCTCTTGGGTAAGATAGGGGTGGTGAAAGGGATAACCTTCCTTGCAGTAGCAACCCAGGTTTTCATAGGCATGGATATTCTGTATAGTGCCTTCGTGCCTACATTGAAAGATAATACGATGGTAATTCTCATCAACATGCTCATTCTTGCCGGCAACATGTTTTTCTCGCTGGCAGCTTATCAGGCTCGTCTTACCCGCTGGCTGGTAGGCATAGCCTTGGGAGTTTATCTAGTCTGTGTGATAGTTACGGGCAATGAATCGCTGCGTAATTATTTCTTTATGATGCTGTTGATACTGCTGTTTATCAGTGTGCTGAGTCTGGGCATTGCCCGAAATGGCGAGTATCTGGTAAATGCCAATAAAATATTGCAGCGAGAAGAGGAGGAACTGCTCCAGGTGTTGAGAATCAACAAGAAGCAGATTAAGGCATACGTGGCATTGGCCAAGGAGCGGCATGATGTGAAGCAGACCGAGCATTTGCTGGATTTGCTGGGTGAGGCATCGCAGAAGAATGTGATAGATAATGTATTGCAGTATATTCAGACCCGGGAATTGAACAAGCAGAATCTGGAGCGTGTTTTTCCGGAATTGAGTTCATCTGAGAGGGAAATCTGTTATCTCATCCTGCAGAATAAGAAGTTGAGTGAAATCGGTATCCTGCTCAATAAGACAGAATCCAATATCACCACCCAGCGTGGCAATATCCGAAAGAAGCTGGGGATGAATCCTTCTGATAATCTGCAGAAGGTATTGGAAAAGAGGATAAGAGAATGAAAGATTTTGCTGCGATAGATTTCGAAACGGCCAACCAGCAGCGTACAAGCGTCTGCTCGGTGGGCATTGTGATAGTGAGGGATGGCGAGATAGCAGACAGCTTCTACAGCCTCATCAAGCCCGAACCAGAATATTACTCTTATTGGAACACGCGGGTTCACGGGTTAACTCTGGAAGACACGATGAATGCGGTTGTCTTCCCGAAAGTCTGGGCAGAGATTGCACCTAAGATAGAAGGTCTGCCCCTGGTAGCCCACAATGCCTCCTTCGACGAAGGCTGCCTGAAGGCAGTATTCCAGATGTATCAAATGGAATACCCCGGCTATGAATTCCATTGCACCTGCCGTGCCTCACGAAGAAAGCTGGGTTCTCTCCTCCCCAACCATCAGCTCCAGACCGTAGCCGCCTATTGCGGTTACGACCTCACCCAGCACCACAACGCCTTGGCAGATGCCGAAGCCTGTGCCTGGATAGCAAGAGAGCTGCTATAATAAGGTGGCGCAAAAACTCAAAAGCATTGATAAACAACTAATTCTCTTGGGAGGTTGATGATTTTCAACCTCTCAAACCACAGTTTCATAGAACCTCCCTGATGGCGCTTCACATGACTGTTGATGATATAATAGTCAGCCTGATACTCATCCATCAAATCAGAAAAGGCAGCCTTGATACGGGAACACTTCTCATTTATCGCATTATCAAGAGGGTTCACCAGGCGGTTCACAGTCTCAATGATTTTATCCATATCTATTCTATTCCCTATCTTTTGATAAAGTTGAAGAAGTTCCTCCCTATAATCTACCAGATTCTTGAATTCAATACCCTCCGGATGGTTCAGGAAGAGCATATAGAGCGCCTTGTGGATAGGACTGAGCTGCACTTCTTTATTACTAAACTCAGGCAACAGGAAGTGATAATCCTCAGTGATGACCAAATGGCTAAGAGTAGCCCTTGCTGCCTCAATACGAAGCTGCTCCAATACGGGCACACTGATAGCTTTCAGCAAAAGGTCAGTTCTTCCTTCTGCCAAAAGTTGGGAAGAAAGCTTTTTTATCATAGCAGCTTTCTCCTCTACGCCCGTATTTCCTAATTCTTCTTGCATACTGGATGCAAAAATACAAAAAGAATAAGAAAAAACGTTTCTCTCCATCGAAAATTCTTCTTTTGCAAGCCTTGCGTTTCATTTATTATTGTATAATTACTCCTTTTTATATATCTTTGTGCTCAAAATTGAAATATAGATAAGATGACAGAAGAATGGACCCCTATAGATTTCGGACAGACAGAAGACACCACCAAGAACATCATCAAGGTGATAGGTGTGGGTGGTGGCGGATGCAATGCCGTTAAGAACATGTACTCAGAAGGTATTGTAAATGTGAGCTTTGCCGTTTGCAATACGGATAGCCAGTCGCTATCCAAATCGCCAGTGCCAGTAAAGATCATGCTCGGAAAGAGCGGTTTGGGAGCAGGTGCAAACCCCGAAGTTGGACGAAGCGAAGCGCAGAACACCCAGGAAGACATCAAGCGACTGTTGGATGACGGAACCAAGATGGCATTCGTTACAGCCGGCATGGGTGGCGGTACCGGCACAGGAGCAGCCCCTGTCATCGCAGGCATCGCCAAAAGCATGGGCATCCTGACGGTGGGCATCATCACCATCCCATTTTATTTTGAAAAGCGTAAGAAAATCGTGAAGGCCCTGCAGGGTGTAGAAGAGATGCGCAAGAACGTAGATGCCCTGCTCATTGTCAACAACGAGCGACTTTGCGATGTATATGCCGATTCTGAAATTACCGTAAAGGATGCCTTCAAGCTGGCAGACAAGGTGCTGAGCGATGCCACCAAGAGCATCTCGGAGCTGATTACCGTAGAGGGAACCATCAATCTCGACTTCCGTGACATCGAGACCACCATCAAGAGCGGCGGCGGTGCCATCATGGCGATGGGCAGGGCGAGCGGAGAAGGCAGAGTTCAGAATGCCATCCTCAATGCCCTGGATTCCCCATTGCTCTACGGCAGCGACATCAGCAATGCCCAGCGCATCCTCTTCAACATCTATACCTCCAGCAAGCACCCTATCTTCGTTAGGGAAATGCGAGAGATAGATGCCTTCTTCGATGAATTGAATCCAGACATCAAAGTTATCTGGGGTCTTTCAGATGATGACAGTCTGGATGAGGATGCCAAAGTCACCATCCTGGCAACAGGTCTCAACAACGAGCTGGCAGATGAAATTCAGGACAATCCTGTCACAACCACCAAGGACGAAGATGATTACCAGAGAATTATCGACAAGCTTTATCATCCGATACGTGACGACTTCCAATCTCAAAAGAAGGCAGATCCCCCAGAAGAGGATATTCCTATAGAGCCATCAAACATAGAATCTACAGACATCCCTGATGATGAGCAGCCCCCACTCATCCCCGATACTCCTACAGTAGAATCTCCAGTCATAGAAGAAGAGCCACCAAAGCCTATCGTCCAGCAAGAGCCGCCAACCTTGGCGAAGAGGATAAGAGACAGACTGAAGAAAATAGCCAAAGATTTAGACATCATTATGGAAGATGAATAGCCTTGGCTGATGCAAAAAAATCCTGCTGGCAACGATACCGGCAGGATTTTTTGCGTTTTATCAACCTCAAGATATCATTTATTTTATCACCCAATCCTCTATGCTTCGCTGGTCTTCCGAAAAGTTAACAGCCACTTTCACAACCTTCCGCCCATCATCGGCAAAAGCCTTGGCATAGTCCTTGCCGCTGATTTGCGCCATGGCAGCATTGGCAGACTTCTCATATTTCAACTCAAAGATAAAGATACTCTTATCCGTCTTGAGTACAAGGTCTATTCTTCCATCCGAAGTGGTATGCTCCACCTTCACATCTTCGCCAAACATGGTAAAGATGGTGAACATCACGGCTTGATAATGACGCTCATTATTATTGATAATCGTATATGGGGACTTATCATAGAATGCCTTTAAGTGGGGCATAAAGGCTCCCATGTCGTCATTGATGAGCACATTCTTGGAATAAGCATACACGATGGCATCATATCTTTTCATGTCTTGCGCAGTGTCTTGTCCTAGAAAAAGTTGACACAGTATAAATCAA
>NZ_QTXV01000026.1:0-46151 GCF_003461825.1 Prevotella sp. AM42-24
TCTGTGTCATCTTATGAGGGCGGTTGCGGATTTGAGGCTTACTTGATAAGTATCAAATCAAAGTACATTAGACGAGTCTTTAATGGCTTATCAGAAACAATACCTCTATATGATTTTTCCTGCTCTTCTGTACTGAACATAAAATCAAAACCATTCTTCTTATAAAAAGCTACAGGTACATCTTCATTATAGGCATCAACTACCAAATAACGACATCCCGTTTTATTATATGGTTCAACAAACCAGGACTTAATAAAGTCCAATACTTCTGTTCCTATATGAAGATGCTGAAATTTTGTTGAAATTCCCAATCTTCCTATAAGTACAGCAGGATATATCAAATCCTGTTTTATATGAGGAACATGCTTTCCAACCTTTTTCTTTCTCGCATTAGGCAAGTACTTCGTGAAAATACTGGCATTTGAGACCGTAAAAGCACATACAATATCAGCCTTTGATTCCTCAAGATAATAGCAGTAAGATTTACCAAACAAGTTTTCGGCATAAGACACTGCATCATTATGGAAGAATCCATCCAAGTCTTCATTGCCACATGAAAATGAAATAGATTCTTCCAAAATTTCTTTTGTCAATGGTGAAAACACCGTTTTGTCTGCAAGAAATCCCATAATACTAACTTTAAAATCTTGCTTTTGCCAAAATAGCCTTCATCTCAGCACGTTGCTTTGAGAAATCTATGCTACCACGCTTTTTCAATGTTTCTTCAGCTTTTTCTCTAAAAGCTAAAGCCTCATCACCTGTAAGCATAGGGATACCACTAATTGCTAATGCCATAATCTTATCTCCTATTATTTAGTTTATATAACTTGTCGCAAAAGTACGCCTTTTCTTCGAAACCACCAAGAAAATCGAAAGAAATCTGCAAATTATCAGCAAATTACCCCCAAATCAACAGTAAGCTATAAACTGCAAACTATTAATTGTAATCAACTATCCCCATGCGGTCCCATCCCGCACAACCACCTGGCGAGGGCTTTGATGCCCCGCCAACCTTATAGCGAAGCGGTTAAGAGCGACGGGGAGGAGCGGTTTCCTCTTCTTCCCTGAGGGTAGAAGACCGAGATGAGAGGTGGAGCCTTCTTTAATGGTAAAGAAGGACGGGTTGATTTTAGAACAACGGTAAGGAAGGACGGGTAGGTGATGTCACTGTTAGAAGTTAGTGCTATTCTTGAATATATATCCTTAGGGCTATAATATTACTAATCAAGGATGATTTCAGGAGTATACAAAGTTTCATCTCTGTATTTTGTTATTTCTTGTTCTTCATTCTCCTGAAGAAGTGCCATGTTCTGAAGATAAGTTTTTAATCAAGAATTCAATAAATTCATCCTTGACATTAGAGATTTCTCCCTTGTCAGCAATGGCCATTCTTATCTTACGAACACCACCACCAAGATCATCTCCAACAAGAGGATTCTTATAAATTTCATCTAACCAAGCACCATAGTCAGTCTTCAATGAATGATATTTTTTAGCCAAACGTTTAAACTGTCTCTTAAACTCAGGACCATATTCAATATGTACATTCATGTCAATCCTCCATTTCTAAATCTTTTAATAAATCCCTTGCATCAGGTAGTTTTCTTCCTTCCAACTTAGCAAGTTTCACTTCCTGCAAAGCTCTTGTCAAACTTTCCTTCACAAAAGCTTGCTGCTTCTGTGTTTTTGTCAAGATTGGTTCTTTTACAACCGTAGTTGACACAACACCACGAAGCATATTAATAGCCTTACGAATGTTTTGCAGAGGCTGGTTTGAATCTACCGTTACTAATATCTGTTCCATAATCTTCTCCTTTTAAACGTTTAAAGTCTTTTTGACTATGCAAAGATACATTATTCCCCTCACATCGCCAAACTTCTTACATGATTTTAACACAAACGATACGTAAACTGATCTATCTTTTTGCATTAATACCTAACATCATAATCAAGTCTCCTTTATATTGTTCATATATCTGCCAAAAAAATACGCTTTTTGATTGAAACCACCAAGAAAATAGCAGAAAATCTGAAAATTATCAGCAAATTACGCAATGCGCCATCCACCTTGTCCCTGCAGTCCCATCCCTTATAACCATTGGTTTTAGCAAGTCACCTCCAGCGGTCCCATCCCGCACAACCATTTTAGCAAGTCTTCTCCCTGCGGGTTCATCCCCGCTAAAACAACCCTGGCGAGGGCTCTGATGCCCCGCCAACCTTATAGCGAAGCGGTTAAGAGCGACGGGGAGGAGCGGTTTCCTCTTCTTCCCTGAGGGTAGAAGACCGAGATGAGAGGTGGAGCCTTCTTTAATGGTAAAGAAGGACGGGTTGATTTTAGAAAACCTTCTTATACCACTCCACCATAACCTTAGCCTTTTCCTCCCAGGAAAGCTCCATTTGTCTTTCCTTGCAATTCTCCGAAAGGAGCCTCAGCAAAGCCCTGTCCTTTTCAAGCTCATTGAGCAGATTGGCGAAATCACGAGCAGACTGGCTCGGAGAAGAAAGAGGAACCTTCCAACCAACCTTGTCATCAATAACAGCAGACATGCCGCAGGCATCAAAGCAAAGGACAGGTAAGCGATTGCTAACAGCCTCCAGCACAACAGTAGAAGTATCCTCGCTCACACTGGTGAAGAAGAAAAGCTGAGCCTTTCGCATCGCATTCATCACGACATCATTCGATTGATTACCATGCCATACCACTTTACCAGTAATACCCAAAGAGTCAGCATATGTTTTAGCAGCAGCTACCTGATCATCAGAACCACTACCATATACGTCCAATACAATACGAGGATTACCCGTCATGGCAATAGCCTGCAAAGCAAGAGGCAACTGCTTTCTAAAGTCAAACTTGCCAACCCACATTACATGAAACTCCTGATTGTCAAATCGCTCTGTAGGAATATCCTCAGATAAGAAACAACCAGTTTCTGGAATGACAACAGACTCCAACCCTTTATACTTCTTGATAGCACGATAAGAGTCAGGGATGGAACTAACCAGAACCTTAGCTGTCTTGAAAGCCTCACCTACCCTTTTATCATGCTTCAATTGCCAGATATTCAGAAAGTTCTTCAAGCGGTTGAATACTTTCATTTTCAAGCCAGCACCCTGCAGGTAAGCCGTAGGGAACTGTTTCAGTCCACCGATAGGTCCCCACACAAACGGCACACCATTCTCTTGCGACAATTTCCAGAGAAACCCCGGTTCACGGAATCCGATCATGTTGAGCTGATGCAACACATCCATCTTCTCCACCTTACAGATATCCTTTGCCAAGAGATACGTCTTCCACTGCCACTCCTTATAATATTTATAGAAGCGCCAGTCCCCCTGGTTCCAGCACATCTTCCTGATTTCCTCCGATACCGGATTATAATAGAAGTGCATGTTCTTCCCCTGTTCCAAGGTAGGCACCACCTCCTCTATCTTCTCCCGAAACTCCCCTTCGGTGATAATATATAGTTCACAGAACTTGGCGAGATTACTCACCCAGTTCCATGCCATTCCCGGCTCACTTCCCATACCAGGAGAGCAAGCGTATGCATTGATTAAGATTTTCATTTGGTTTTAAAATTTATTCTTACTCCTCCTCCACATTTGCTTCAGGACTCTCAAGATGAAAGCGAAGAGATGATGGGATTCAATATCCATATCCAATGAAAAAACACGGCGGAGCATATCCTTATCATAAACGATATGTGTATCAAGAGTCATTTTTACATCATTATCCACATTCTCTTCATGAATGATCTCTATCCACATCGGATGCATATTTTCCTTGATGTGATGCACCTTGACCAATCCACGCTTCTCCAATAGAAAGTGACTTCCATAACCATAGCAGGTTCGTAGAGAGGATAGAGAAGAATCTGAAGACAGTAGATATTCAGCTAAAGTCAGGAAATGATTATTGGGATAATAGATACGGGTAGAGAAATGTCCAAACTTAGTATAGGTCTGCAATCCATAATCAAAGGAAAGAAAGCACTTTTCATAAGAATTTAGATGGAAAGAAAGACATTCAGACTGTACACGCTCCATAAAGTTGTTGGCGATACTATCATCATTATCAAGATAAGTAGTTAGGCACAAATCACCATCATTCCATCCCTTCTGTTTCAAATCCTGCATCACCACCTGACGGAATATATCAGCAAACTGGTAAGAATATTCAGCCTTAACTCCGACAAACTTGATTTGAGAACAAAGCTTACGATAAGTCTTAATCCTCTCCCGATATACAGCAGGCGTATTTGCATCCACCAGCAAAATCCAGCTGAAATTCTGGCAGCTTTGATTTTTTACAGAAGGCAGACAAAATGTTTCAAAAAGAGCCATTCGCCTTTTAAGCCATTCCTCCCGATCTATAGCTGCCCCATTCTTATCTTCTATCCAGAGAGCTAAATTAAATCGAGTTAGTAGATAATGATAAATCATTTTCGTTCTCCTTAATGTAAAGTAACGTAAAAAAATACGCCTCTCTTTGTCTATTAATCTATTAAATTATACCTTTATAAATCAAAACAGCGGCTGGAAATGAGAATTCGTGATGAAGATAGCAGCCATGCACTTCATCATATCCAACGAATATAAACGTTCCTTAGTCATAGAATCACATATTGTCAGCCAACATTCTTTCATGCTCCCTGATTTCCTCTTCTGTAAATCTCATTTTGAGCAGTTTAGCAGGAATACCACCGATAATACTATAAGGAGGAAAGGATTTAGTGACAATAGCACCAGCAGCCACTACCGAACCATGCCCGATAGTGACACCTTTCAGGATAGTCACATTCGCACCACACCACACATCATCCTCGATGACGACAGGCAGGTCATATACATTCACCCCATCCACAAATTTCTCCTCTACGGTAACATCCATCATATACTTACCCAAAATGTCAATACGATGATCACCAGTGATGATTGTTGGTTTAGGACCGAAGAGCACCTTCTTACCAATAGTACATTCTGCATCCGTACAATAAATGGTACTCCCCTTAGGAATCGAAGTACCATCCCCTACCGAGAGGTTCCACAAACCCTTGAAATCCGAAGACATCGGACGGATATATACCCCCTTGCCACAGTGCTTCATGCACCGCTTCCATACAGGAGCCCACATCTTGTCCCAAAGATACGAAGGCACAAGACTTATCTTTTGTAATATCTGAAAAATATTCATAATGTCAAAACGTCACTATTAATCTTTTAATATCTCCTCATATAGTTTCTCTATGCTCTCATTCACCATAACAGGAGCAAACACCCTCTCTCCGAAGCTTTTAGAATCTTCAGCCATATTCCTGCGAAGCTTTGACGATTCCATCAACTTGCGAAGCTGCATGGTAAGCGCATCCACATCATCAAATGGGAAAGTGAGGCAGTTCCTTCCTTCTTCTATCACATCAGGCAGACCACCTACAGGAGTAGTTACCACAGCAATACCTCTTGCCCAGGCTTCCAACACCACCATAGGGAAACCCTCATGGCGAGAGCACATACAATAGATACTTGCTTTATTCCAAATATCATCTTTCTGCTTGCCAGTGATATAACCTGTAAAGGTGACGCTATCATCCAACCCCATATTATGAGCCATCGCCTGAAAGCGCTCCACTTCACCATTTCCCATGATGGTCACATGCCAGTCAGGGAAATCTGCTTTCAGATTCTTCCATGCCTTCAAGAGCAAATCGGGATGCTTGTTGTCGTTCAGAAAGGCAGCCATGACGATGCTCTTCTCTTTGATAGAATAATCCACGGCAGGAGTCGGAGCACAGGCATTATAGATAACAGCAGTCTTGGCTTTCACTGTAGGAAACCATTCTGCAAAACACTTCTGCCACTTCTTTGCCAGCAGCACCACACAATCAGCTCGGTTCAGAGACCATATAAACAATTTATTATGCGTATGATTCTCCAACTGATTCCCCATGTGGATATGCATGATAATCTTCTTTCTGCCAAGTAATGCTAATAAAAGCACAGGCATTTGAATAATCAGGCAAATCTTATCAGGCACCGTATGAAAATGGACAATATCATACTGCCATATCGTAAACAGTGCTTTGAAGTAAGCCTTCAACGCATACCACAATTTCACGCCATATCCTCTCTGTATCTGCGTTCCAAGCCATCCACAATGATACTTTTCCCAGAAAGGCATCGTCTTCATCAGGCACAGCACACTCGCCACGCCTCCACCACTCTGTTCGGCAGAGCCGACCATTAATACTTTACTCATGATTTAGATTTTCTCTGCCAATTTCAGTTGTTCATTTTCACTATTTGCTGCCATTCGTCGCTTTTCTATCATCTCTTTCCTCATTTCCTCTCTCCTTCTCTGTTCCATGATGTTTCTATTGGCATTCAGACACAGTGCTATCAGCATACAATATCCCATACCCTTACCTGAAAGCCAAGAAGAATCTGCAGTCTGCTCAATAGCAAGACAACAGAAAGTAATCATCGCTACACGATAATAGCGCATATCTGCAATAATATCAAAAGCAGCCAAACGACGCTTCCAGAACCAGCAGAAGAAAAATACACCTACAATACCAAACTGCGCTAAAGTTGGATAATAAGCATCACAGATAAAACCTCCACCTTCATCCAATCCCCAGATACCATTTAAATTATACTTATAATATAAAGGAGAATAAAATTTCCAGGCACCATTACATGCAAAAGATCCCATGCCAGAACCGAATGGCAAATAATCCCATAGGATTTGTAACGAAGTTTTATAAGTCATAGGACGAGCTAATTCATCGTTGCTCAATCCAGAAACATAATAAGCATCAAATTTTGTCCATGTTATCATCAAAATGATAGTTATCATCAATGCTACATATACCATAGTTTTTGGTGATTTGAAATTCAAACGCTGTTTAACATAAAACACAAACGCAATAAAACAAACGACCTCACCCATGAATTTAAATTTAGGTGCTAACATACCGGTTAAAACTAACAAAAGAGCAATATTTCGGTTTCGTTTAGTCTCTTTAGTAAAAAGATACCACGACATACCTGTACATATAGCAAGTTGACCAAGAACTGGGAATTCTGCTTCAACCTGAGCATCTAAGGTCTGCGGATGATAGATAATCCAAGAGAATAAAGTTATGACCATTGTACTTAACATCCATTTCTTTTGCTTCTTTGTAAAGCGAGGATTCAATATCCATGTACAAAAAATAATAGTATATGGACGAATTTCTTGCATCAAATCAAGCCAAACTCCTCCAGCTACATTTGCACCAAATAGCAGCGAGTAAACAGTGTAAAAAGCAATTAGGCCTATACAAACAGTAAACTCTTTCCATGGACGCCTGTTAATGCTGCGATTATTATACTTCATAAAAGTATAAACCAACAATATTCCAGTCATTACCTCATCGATGCTGGAAAAACCAGGAAGATCATTGTATGCAATACAAGTTGGGAAATAGATAATCCAATAAATCGTAAAAAAGCGAGAAATATCTTTCATAACTTCATAGTAAATTACTTCCAGTATATCGAATAAAAATCATGTTTAGGCACTTGCTGCTCTTTAGGCGGAAGTTTCATATAGTCACCATATTCACTACGCAAGTATGCATCTATCCCCTTAACTGCCATGAATTCACGACCTTCAAATGTTATTAGCTGAAAACCAGCCCATATAGAACGTTCCATAATTTCTCCTAAAGATACATTCACATCGCATATCAGCCCAACATATTTAGATCGTACTTTAGAATGCATCATCGCCATATCTATATTTTTCAAAGCCAAAGAATGAACAGAAAAAGGCAAAGATACCAACTTAAGAAAACAAACAACGATTTTTTTCCACCAAGTTTTTACTATAGAGAGTTCTCTGTATTTTGCCTTTCTAAATAGCCAATTCCACTTAAAGCTTTTAAAGTACGCTACGCTATCCTCATAAGTATCACATAAATCATCTATTGGAAACACATCAATGCTCACGCCTAAATTTTTCGTATTGCCACCTTCGATTACAATGGTTCTGGTATCCTCTACCTTACCAAAACCGATATGAACATCCTTATCCAATCGGCATTCTGTAAACTTATAAATATCATTTTTATACTCTTGCATGAATCTTTCATAATCTGGGCGAAGCATAGCGATATCAATATCATCATCCCATGGTATATATCCACCATGACGTACTGCTCCCAACAATGTTCCGTATGCTAAAGTATATTTTATGTCATGTTTCATACAGAAATCATGCACGTTTTGCAAAATATCCAGTTGAATAGTTCGCAATTCATCATTTTTAATTTCTTTCATGATTTTGACTTAATTTGTTTTCTACTTCCTTTAATTCTTCAGGTGTATCAATCTCATAGATACCCTCTATTTCTCTCACATGAATATCCAGTTCTGGATAAATATCAAGTACCATGTTATCCCAATAAAGATTGGTATAATCCTTAGTAGCATACACTTCTTCCATGTGAGAAATAATCTTCTGGCAATCCTCTTTCTTCCAATAGGAAATGCCGCTCATGAGAAAGCCTTCACCAGCACCGATGTTGATTTTCACAAGGCGGTTGCTATCATCTACATCTAATCCCCATTCATTCTCATATTTCTTTTTACGAGCAAAATAGGTAGATTGAGATACTTCGGACAGAAGAACATTCTTATCCATATACACATCGCCTTCCAAAACGTATGTATCATGGAAACGCTCTTTCACAATATAGAGAGAATTAATATTGTTGCAGGTATCATATCTGTTATTAAATATGATATCCACCCCATATCTATCTTTCAGATATGCTAAAGATTCAGCCTTATATCCGGAAATCAAAGTGATATCATCTATCCCCTTTTCTTTCAGGAACTGAATTTGACGTTCCACCATCGGAACACCATTCACCGCCACCAGACATTTCGGGCGGTCATTGGTTAAAGGGCGCAGGCGTGTTCCCATGCCTGCAGCCAATATAATTGCATTCATATTCAGATTATTTTTTCTTTCGAGATACCAAAGTAGCCACAGCTACACCTGCAACCACTAAGATGGAACCAACGATAATATTCACAGATAATGTACTGCCTACTATGATGAAGGTAAATACCACTGCCCAGAAAGAATAGGTAACATTCAGACAAAGCGCCTTGGCTGCACCTATCAGGTCAATGGCAGTGTACCAGCAGAAGAATGAAATCATACCAATCAGTGCTGTAAAGAACAGAGTCAACCAGCAAGCAGTGTCAGAGAATACAGCACATGTACCAGTCACTAAATTTTCGTATCCTCCCACCATAATGGGTGCTACCAATAAGATATAGACAATACCAGAAGTCAACTCTCGGATAAGCAAAGCCATCTGGGGATCCACATTACCAGCCTTCATTCCATATCCACAGACCACACCTTCAGTTGCCCATCCAATAGCTGCGACTGCTGCCAGCATAATACCACCGACAATGTTGACATCTGTATCACCAGCAGGTGTATAACCAATGTAGATAATGCCCAAGATACATATCAGCAATCCGAGCCACCCGCGAAGACGCACTTTCTCTTTAAGTATCACCATTGCCATAGCCGAACCTAAAAGCGGATAGCAGGCAGTCACTGTAGCTGTCAAAGCAGCACCACCTTTGGCGATAGCTAACATATAGAAAGTCATGGCAAGCGGACCACCAAACAAAGCTCCCAAAGCACAGAACAATCCGTCTTTTGATTTAAATGCTGGCCACAGTTCTTTCAGTCGGCCTTTACATCCCATGATGATCAACATCCATAAAGATGCAAAGGCATCATGGAGCATACTGCAGATAAAAGTTCCACCAATCAGAAGAACCGGGTTTTCTACAAAAGGAGCCATTGCCATAGCCACACCTATCAAAACCGTGTCCAAGCCCCATGTCATACCAGAGAGAACACCCGTAGTATAACCTTTGCGCATGAGCGCAGATGTGTTTGCTTTCATTATAATTCTATTTTCTTTAAGTTTTCTATTGCACGATTATATCTATCTCTTCCGTATGTACCAAAGTCATCCCCTTGTGCTTCCTTGATAACCGTCCATACGGTCCAAAGATAGTCCATCAGTATTTGGTAAACCAAAATTTTTCTTCTTGCATTTTCTGGTTCCTTTCCTTCAAAGTAATGGTTGAGAAAATAGTCCTGATTGTCCTCTGTGAAGTTGTTTTCCAGGAACAAAGCGGCTATATCCCACATCGGATCATTCATACCAGAATACTCCCAGTCGATAAGATAGATAGTACCATCCTCAGCCTTCAGGAAGTTCTCTGCCACGAGGTCATTATGACACGGTTTGATAGAAACGCCCAACTGGTTGAGGTAATCTTCCAACTTAAAAACCTTTTCCCTGACAGGTTCATAACCATCATACATCTTTCCGTCTGCAATCCTCAGAAGATGCTCATAGTTGAGAATTTCCTTGAATACATTAAACTCATTACCAAAACGGACGTGTGAGTGATGAAGGGTTTTAAAGATGGTAGCTATCTTCTGCATATTGGAAGGGCGCTGGATAGTAGCACCATTCAGTGTTTCGGCATTCTTCACATAATCAGCCAACTTGATACCAGTAGTTGCATTGAAGTATCTTACAGGAGGATTGATACCCATCTTGCACGCCTGCATGGAATTCTGTTCCTCATTGCTGCGCACCACCATACCTTCAGAACCATTACCTGGCACACGAAGAACATACTCATGAATACCTTTTACCACCTTGAAGTTCTTGTTGGACATACCTCCAATTTGTGTAATATTCACCTCATTTCTGATCTGGTCATGAGGGAAAATTTCACTGAGATAGGCCACAAGATTATCATAGTCAAAAGGATTTTCCTTTCTTCTTAACTTTGGATAGATGTAATTGCAAAGCTTATTGAAATCATCCTCACAATCCACATCGCCCCAAATCAGATTGGTAAAGCGGATATAAGGACGTTCCAATACATCCGTTGAATCCAGCAACAGATATTCATAATTGAGATAAGGATTATTGCTGTGCTTCCATTTCAACATCATCCTGTCGAAGGTAGGCTTAGATATCTTTGCAATACCTAAAAGTTCACCCTCGAAGTTACAAATCTGATGGCGGTCTTTACTCACCTTGGTGATATACCCCTTCTTGGTTTCAACAAAGGCTTCATCTCCGCTACCCGACTCTTCAGTGATGGCAAAGCAATTCTCATTATCAGTCTCCGACAAAGCTTTCAGTACCTTATATTCATAGAAGGTATCACCCTCTACCAGCAGGAAGTCATCCTGGATATAAGGAGCAGCGCAAGCTAAGGAGCCCATGGAGGAAGTAAACTTATAATCAGGATTCAAAACGAGATGAACATGATCCGAAGCATACTTCTGATATAAAGGAGCTTGCCCCCCTACTATGAGATAGATGTTGGTATAGTCGAGGGCTGTCAACGCTTCAATGGTTCTGTCCATCAAACACACGTTATCATGATAAGCTTTCAATGGATAAGGAACAGATGTATCCTTATCTTGTCTTGCAGATAAAATTACGGCTGTTTTCATTAGATTCCGAAATAGAGTGACATGGTGAAAAATGACTTATTCTTGTAGGGATTAAGGATGTAGCTGGCACTTACAGGCAATTTATAATTTCCAAACTTGAATGCCGTATTATACTTGGCATTGATATTAACTACATTAAATCCACTTTGATAGTCAGTATAAAAACTCTTATTTAGGTTGGCACCGATGCAGAGTGCCATGCTGTTGTTGTCATTGAAGGAATAGGTGTACCCTACTTCTGCGTATGAGGAATACATCTGCTTTCCGTCCTCATTCTTATCAGCACCAAAGACATAAGTAGAAAGTGTTACCCACAAAGGAATCTTCTCACCAGTCCATGTGGCATAAGCTTCCACCCAATGTCCTGTGCTGCGATTGCTCAATTTAAAATATCCATCCTTCTCACCTACCGCAGAAGGATAATAGTAATCAGATACCCCCACAGTAAACTCGCTCACGGTATAAGACACACCTAAATCCACCTCCTGATGGCTTCCATTCACCGCATAGGCACCCATGGCAAAGGCATTAAAGCCCTTATAGCCATAGCCAATCATCGGGAATACCGTAGGAGCAGTACCATATTCTATACCTCGCCACATATACTTGGTACTTAACTCTAAAGATGCAGAGAAAGGAGAAGCAACCTTTGTACTATCATTTGCAAACAAACTTGGTATTAAAACAACCAAGGAAACAACTAATATAAAAAATCTTTTCATTTCTTAAATATTGATTCATAAACTTCTAAGTATTTCAGTGCAGTCACAGAAACATCATAATGTGATTTCACATATTGATAGGCATCATCAACCTGTTTGTCATTTCTTCCATTTAGAATGAACTGCTTTATCTTTTCTGCGCAATCTTTCACCATTTTATTTTCAAACGACATTCCTAATCTCCCTCCATCAATAATCTCAAGAGGTCCCTCAATATTGCTAACTAAAACAGGAACCTTTGCAGCAATTGCTTCCGCCACAGTTAACCCAAATCCTTCATATCTGGAGGGTTGAATGAAGAGGTCATAATTACACAAGTTTTGATATACCCACGATTGATCTTTTAAACCCTCAAAAACAACTTCATTTTCAAGATGTAAATTTTGTACCATACTTTTTAGCATATCCTCACTTTCACCGTTCCCAACAAAATGCATCTTGAAATTCGTAAAACCGTCATTGTTTTTCAAGACACCTAATGCGTTAAGAAGGATATCCTGCCCTTTTTGTTCTATATACAAACGGCTCACTTGAACAAAATGAAGCTTGCCATCAGAAAAAGGATCAACTTTAGTATGAACTATTCTACTCACAGGAATACCATTATCAGCAACCACAGAGTCAAAACCTTGATTTAAAGTAAACTCATAAACAGCTTTAGATATAGAAATGAGTTTATCATATTTCGGATACTCATCACTTACATTATGAGTGTTATGTATAGTTCTTACTCGCTTACCAAAAGGATAAATTACAAGATTAATCAAATGATGAGCATGAGTATGAATAACATCCGGTCTGAATTTCATCAAGAACAAATTGAGTTTAATAATAGGCCAAGGACTCTTACTCCCTTCATGCCTATTTATCAATACGACCTTCACTCTTTCTTGATTCACCTTTGCAAGGATCGAAGGTTCCACCCAATCATTGATAATGATCAATTCCACTTCGTTCGTCTTTGCCTGTTCGTTTACAATATCAGGAAGCATCGTTTCAATACCTCCAGTCCCAAGTGACCAATGAATATGTGCTATTTTCATCTTATATGAACTTAATAAAATTTCTATTTAGCAGTTTCAAGACATTTTTGAATCCATTCCATAGAACTCTCCTTATATCCTTCAAGTCTTTCCCTAATTCCCTGATAATTGATTTTTTTGAATTCTACATGAGCCTTAGCATCTGCCAGTCTGTTTTCTAACCCAGCAACACCCAAGATGGTTTTAGCTCGGTCATTATTATTCTTTCTCAATATAGTGTAGAAGTTCTTCTGCATGATGAGAGAGAAAGATGTTGCATGGAAAGAATTGGTAACGATACAATCTGCATACTGAATATAACCAAGGAACTCTGCAGGAGATAACTCAGCACGTACTTCACTATGGTAGCGATGGAATGGATTCTGTACAGCGCCAATGCGAATCACTTTCTTACCCAACTGTTGGGCTATTCTATTGGCAAATCCTAATGCATCAAAATTTCCATCAAGGATAAATAAGAGTACATACCCCTCATCCTTTGGCTTTACAGCCATAGCCTCGCACTCCTCCTTGGTAATCAGCAAAGAAGGATCGCAAACCACGTCAGAATCTCTGCCCAGCTTCTCCTTGAGAAAAGACTGCATAGTCGTTTCTCTCACAGACAGTCCATCAAAAGAAGATATATACTTACGATATTCCTCTTCCACTTTACCCTGGAATAAATCCAGACGTCCCATACTCACCGCATAAGTATAAAACTTAGCATGACCCTTTGGCATCTGACCAAGATAAACTTGATCTACACCCTCATTAATAGCAGGATTCCAAATTTGATCACTACCAAAGAAAACAACGTCATAATACTTAGGTGCATCATTCACAAAAGAAACAACAGAAGACAGTTGGATGTTATCCCTTAGAAAGCGATTAAACTTACGGACGGTTTTAAATCTCGAAGCTATCAGAGTCATGCAGGAAAATAAATATCTCAACTTGGCTATGACACCCCTGCATTTCTTAAAATCCTTCCATCTGAAATACATTCTGTATGCCTCTATCGCCTCTGGACGATAATCGACAACTTCGACATCATGCCCTAATCTTTTCAGAGCCGAATACAAAGACATACACTGCAATACAGCTCCATAATTCAACGCACGATGATAGGTTACTATTCCTATTTTCATAATTACCAAACTTCTATTTCTAATCTTGGTTTAACATATAATTGATTGATGACTTCTACATAATCATCAAAACATAGATGGGCAGCAGAATCCAACCACATATAGCGATTAAGACCGAAAAGATATTTTGCCAACCCTGGCTTACCCAACCATGTCATGATCAATTTTATCTTGACATCATTTCGTTTCTTTAAAGGAACAAACATTCCTACAAAACTTGCCAAACCACGCAATGCTATTCCTAACATAGTTCTGTCAGCTATGGATAGCAAGGAAGTGGTTCCTAAATTTCTTGCAGTACCAGGTTGGTTGGCCTTTCTCCATGCATGAGCCATCTGTGCCTCATCTTCTATCTTCTGTTGATTTCCCTTAGTTCTTTTCAAGCGACATGACAGGATAATACCATCCCATTCTTTTCTTTTTAATGAAGAGGAACGAAAAGAGAAATTTAATTCTTCAGGAGTAAATGCCTTTATCACACCATCCTTCAGTAATATTTTCACGTCAACAAGCTGCTGAACTATACTATCTGAAGAGACACTGGCATTGCCATAGATGGCACCTCCAACCGTACCTGGCAAGTCAATCATACAAGAGTACCCTTTCATTCCATCCTTTACCATTTTTCGCACAATCTGTTTCACACTTGCACCACATTCGCAATACATGAAATCATCTTCTACATAAAATTGATGAAGCAATTTCACAGAAATCAGATGCTCAATGTTGGTATTCGGACGGATATAGATGTTTGAGGTACTTCCTACTACATAAAACTTTTCTTTCCTGTCATATAAGTCTCTACACAACTCTGCCATTTCTTCCATTGTCTCAGGAAGATAGTAATTAGCAATGATACCTTGCGAACTACTTTGATCGTATGTATTTGCCAGCCATGTAACTGAATAAGACTTGATATTCGTATATAATTTCATATCCAAGCTTTCCATTTCACTTGGATTTCAAAAGAATAAGATATCAGGTTAAAAGAGAGATAAACTTTTAATCTACAAAATGTAACACTTGCTCTATGGATAATCGTCTGCTCTTGGCAATTCTCATTTTCTCTGTAGGCATGCCGATACCTATAAAGCATACAGGTATCTCTGAAGCTTTCATCCCAGTGATTTCCCTTAGTTTTTTCTGTTTCTTTATAGACAGATGGGCATTCAGGGTACAAGCACAGATATGATAGTAATGCAATGCATATAGGAGATTCATGGTAAAGATACCACCATCCAAATAGGCTGAGGTCCTAAAATCAGCATCCCAATCTATTTGGTTGGATGTAACAACCAGCATTTGACCGATATCCTCACCAAAGCCTCTATTACCATTCTGCAGTCCTATTACCTCATCTTTCTTATCCACAGAGACTGCATATACTTTAATACTTTGCCTGTTACATGCAGAAGGTGATGTTCGTGCTAAATCTATCGCCTTAGAAATAAGTTCCTTATCTACAGGTTCTCCACTGTACCAGCGGCAAGTATGGCGACTATGTGCAAATTCCTTGAAATCCGAAGTTTGTTTGAATAATTCTTCTTTGTTTAACTCTAAACAATCAACTTCTCCAAGAGAATTTTGCCCCCCCATATCGATTGTCCTCTCTATTTTTGCTAACATATCTGCAGGCAGTTCATAGCCGTTATCTTTATGGATTTGCAGATATTCGCGAAGGTCATCAATAGCAAATTGCAATTGTTCATTATCCGAGCCATATTTTGCCATATATTTGTCGCACATAGATTGAATCAACCTCACAACACCTATACCAAAACCATATCTTCTGTTAGGCATGGTAATGCCCTTTTCTATGATATGTCCACCCACTAACAAGCGATTTTCCAAATCATCCCGATTACGGCATAACATTCCATATCTGATATCACGAATAAACCAAATCCAATGGTTATATGTTGTAGAACACATCAACTGAATAACATGAGCTACTTTCTGAAATACACGTATCATACGCTATATCCTTTATTTTTTAAATATATCATTATATCTTTCATTCTCATCTCCCAAGATGCCATTTTCTTAGCAGTCTCGTAATTACGATTGACCAGTTCCTGATATTTCTCGATATTCCCTAAAATATCTGAAACTAATGGAGATGCATCATTCCCATCCCAATCAATAACAGGATTATAACCAATCAAATTGATGAGTTCTTTCGGAGCACGACCAACCATCACGATACGAGACAGCATACATTCCCAATACCTTTGAGTCAACGTTTCTATGTTGCCCGCAGTCTTCTTGTCTACATCACATCTGGGCACAGTAACTGTCACTTTAGTATCAGCAAGCGCAGCTCTAAACTCCTCGTCACTCTGGAATGTCCGTGCAAAGTTTCCTGTCTTAACATGGTTGATACCCTCTGGAAGAGGACTCTTAAAGAAATTACCATCCTTACGTCCTATCTCAAGAATATCTATTTTTCTATCAGATAATACATTTCCAGGAGAATACAAATCTATTTTAATTCCTTCCGTTATTGTCAGGACATTCATTTTGGGAAATAAATTCCTAAACACATCAGCAGTTTGAGAAGAAGTAAAAATAGCCGTTTTTACCTGATGCTTACGGAAAAACGCAGCAACACTCTCCACCTGCTTTGGCCAACAATCCCAGGCAAGAGGAATCACCTCATAGAAAGCATAATCAGGGAATGTATCAAACTGGATACTATATCCAGAAACAAACCGCAGCCTTGCCTCCCTCTTATTTTTAAAGATAGAAGGCAAAGTAATCCTATATATCAAGCTATGGAGAAACTGAGGAGGATAGAAGTTCCTTGAAACCTTTCCCCCTATTTTTTCCCATGCTTCACAAGGATAATATTTAAAATTACTTGCACCCTTATATATATAAGGTGGAATGGCTTTTACAATTTTCATTATTTGATACATTATTTTGATCTATGAACCCACTAATAAGTATATTCGATTTAAATTAAACAAATATTTCTCTAAACAGAACTATTTAGTTGGAACTATCTTACTCAAATGTTCAAAACATATATTCTTATCTTCCTCGGGAATCACATCATCAGAAAAATTTTTCAAGCAAGATATCAACAAATCGAAATTCTTTTTATTACAATAATGAAGTTTTTTAATAAGGGAAACTGCAATTGCCTCTTGTCCTTTAGTCATTAACTTTTTTGTTATCACTTTGACAAGCTCTTTCACATTGGATTTGGTTCCATGAGATGCAATAAGTTCTAATACACCAATGTTGGCTTCAAAGTCACCCAAATGTTCTGCAAATTTTTCAACCATCATTGCTTTCAACTCAGTTGGCAATTTTATAAGATAATCAATAGGTTTAGAACTCAATTTATCTGTCATTATCGATTGCAATTGAGGTACAGAAGCAAGTCGTACCGCACAGCTTTCAACCATATCATCAGTATCACTTGACAAGAAATCCAACATCTCAGAAATCTCTTTATTAACAAGATCAATACTTATACGGAAATTACCTTCTGTATCTAAAGCCAATAAGTTTTCTAAAACCTTCAAATAGGCATCATCATATATCGTATACTGTACAAGTTCCTTGGCGTAATCTGCGATTTCAATCCCATTAACAACAAAATCACTAAAAATTTCCATTGCGACAGCTTTTACCTCCTTCGAAGCAATAAGAGTTTCTACCATCTTATGCGGAACAAATATCTTTCCGCACCTTAAAGAAGTATATTTTAAGAAATCACACAATATCCTCAACGACTCTTCAGAAGAAGCTATTTCTGAATATAAATTATGTTGCTCCGCAATATATCTTATTTGTACTGTTACTGTATTGTTTATTCGATTACAAAATTCAGATAAAGCAGAAGCATCGGTAATATTTATATTTGGAAGTTGCTTCATGTAGTCTACTACATGAACAGTTATTTCAAGAATTTCATTACTATTATTAGGATTAAAAGAATATGAAGGAGTAAATGATAAGACTTGCTTAATATAAGATTGAAAAATAACATCTGAATTTTCATCTATTTGTTTATTTATTTCCATCAATTGATATTGAGAGCCAGTCTTTTCAACCAAATCTTCATAAGATAGTTTTGCAACAACTTCATTGACTAATGTTGAACTAAACAAAGATGATGGTTTCAGATATTTATATTTAAATAAAATTTGAGGATTACCGATATAAGCATCATAGAAACATTTTATCAGCGTATTATCATAATCACTATCTATTGCCCTTGACGCTATATAACCGATATTATCTATAACTCTGTTAGAATATGTTTTGCCCTCAGTCTTAAGACTTGAATAGTATACTACAATCTCATTAAACAAGATTCCAAACGACTCATCACGAAGTTTGCATGCAAAATCTACGACTGGATGAAAATCAACATCTTGCAAATAAGCAATTTGCTTTTTCCAGTTTATATTTTCATTGAGCAAATCTATAAGAATCTTATAATCAGCTATACTTAAAAAGCCTAAACTATCTATTCCTATAATAGAACGTAAAAGACATGGTAAATCTGTATCAGACAAACCTCTTGAAAGAACTTTGTTGACTTTATCCTTCAAACAGTCCAAAACTAAATTTTTCTTCTTATCATTATCTCCTATAAAATCAGAAATCTTTGAAATATTTGATGTTTCCAAAGCTTCAGACACATCAACCGGCAAGCACTGGAATACGGCTGAATTTGATATAATTCGATCTATTATTCCTATAGTTTCCTTATAAGGAAGCATCGTTGCTTTAGTTCTCTGCAGAAATAACTCTAATTTTGGATTATCATCTTTATCTACATCACTCAATTCTTTATAAAGTAAATATGGATTTGTTACCAATTTAGAATAAAATGCCTGAAATTCCTCACGAATAATGGCTAACACACAAATTGCAGACTCATTAGCTTGAACAAACTCATTCTCATAAAGAGAAAACTCAATAATAAGATTATTCAACAATTGGATAATACGCCTCGGATTTGTAGCATATTCACGAGAAATGTTACTAACACTTGTTTTACTTAGATGAAGATTATACTCTTCATTTAACCGTTGTGTAAAGTCAAACATCTCATCATTTTGAAAAGGTTTTATCCATACTGATACATTAAAGAACTTACGCAAGTATTCATTGGCTTCATTCTCATTATCCTCTCCACAAGAAGATTTAACCAGATGATGTTTTAGGGAGTTTACTGCCAATGGAATTATGAATATCACATTAGAGCGCTTACCTAAAAACGACTTTATCGCAGTCAACATCTCTTGTGCCTGTAGAGCAGAGCATCTATCTAAATTGTCAACTACAATAATCAGCTTATTATATTTTGGTGAATCATCTTTCTTTACCCATTTCAACAATTTGTCCAGTACATTGTCTTTTAACGAGGCATCTACTAATTCATCGAAACATTCTTCAAATTGTTCTGGCGCAAACAATCTTGATTTTTGACAAGTGACCTTTAAGTCATCGGTTGAATGCTTCAGATAAATAATGATTAATGTTATGATAGATGTTATAGTTGTAAAACCAAAGCTCCATGATATATTTTCTTTGGGGATAATCAACAAAATTAATGCAATAATCAACGCTGCAATTAAAATTGCAATCCCATACGATGGATTGCTTTTGTGTTTTACCTCTATATCTTCATTTATGTTATCATAGAACCTGTCCATCTTTTCTGTCCTCTTCACACCAAGTTGCTTTTGAAGTTCAAAAAGAAACATACGACGGAAAGAGTCATTTGCATATTTCCAAGCATCATAAGTTACAAACTTATATTTTTTTGCTTGGGAACTCTCATATCTCTTTTCTAAGGTTCTTATGATAGAAGATTTACCTGTTCCCCAATCACCATAAAGACCAATAGTAAATGATTTTCCTTTAGGAACACACTCTATACTTTTTTCCAAAGCATCAGCATAAACCTTAGTGTTTAGAAAGTCCATAGATGTACCATCATCAAGCACTTCCAAAACTTTCTCTTCATCTATTATAAAATTCTGCGTTTCCATACTATCTTATCTCATTAAACTATAAAGATTGCTATTTGATCATCCACCTATTATTAATAAAGTGATGCAAAGACATATACTTAATGCGTTAAAACGATTACGCTGTAATGGTGATATACTTTTTCTTTCACATAAATGTACTTTTTAAAGTAAACCAGAGCAAGCCACAAGACCACTCAGGAACATAAACAAAGGCATGTGAAAAGAACTAATAACTCTATACGCAACATCATCAGACTGCGCAAAAGCCATACCATAAACATGTCCCATGACAACCAAGAAGATTGCCAAGCCTTTCATTCGGTCAATATAATCAATACGTTGTTTCATTATTTTAAATTCTTTATCACCCTGCACGGATTTCCTGCTGCCACGCAATCAGCAGGAATGCTCTTTGTGACAACACTTCCAGCTCCAATAATACTTCTTGCACCAATAGTGACTCCCTTGAGAATGATAGAATGGGCACCTACCCAAACATCATCCTCTATTACAATTGGAGCAGATTTCGTTCCATCATTGGATGTACGTCGAGCCAAATAATCTAAAGGATGAGCATCTGTATCGGTTATCAGTACACATGCTCCAACCTTCACATTATCACCAATGGTGACACTATCATGAACCCACATGCGAGTACTACTCATGCCGACATTGTTTCCTATCTTTAGCAATGCACCTTTTTCCAAATAGATTGCTCCCAGAAGATTACTGGCAATAGGATTCACCCCACTTCCTGAGGAGAAATAAAAGTTGTCACCTATTAATACCTTGCCCCCCCATATCGACCATGAAACCTTTCCTGGAATTTGCACGTTCTTGCCCAAGATTGCATCATGAGTCTTTAATATCATGCGATTAATACGAGGATAGAATTTAATACTAAGAGTTGAAGGGAGATTAATAAGTTTTACAATAATTGATTTCATATTATGCACAATCGATGAAAAATAATCTTCTTATAAATGATTTGAAACGAGAAAACTCTGACTTGAAAGATTTAGAAGGAAGTTGAGACAAGAAATAACTTTTAAATACTTCATAAGATTGAACATCCTCTTTAACATCAATATTCCTAAGAATGATTGGAGCATGAGAATTATCAGATAGGAAGGCCTTTACTAAATCCACTCCACAATGCGTTCCTGTTCCATCAAGTCCATCGTTTGTTACCATTGAGCGACCAGGATAAAGAGAAAGTTTATCTTTTAAAAACAATGATGCATAATATCGGAGATACCAAGAGTCTACAAGACCTACTTTCTGACAATACAAATTACCATAGTTGCCAACACCACCGCCTACATCAAACTTTGTCTTTTTAAATCTTAGTCCTTTTAATAATGGGCGCGCATCTGTCTCTAACAAGTCCCAGGCACGTTTCCATGTGGCCCACCCCCAACATTGGAAATATTTCAAGAAAAAAGTTTCTGGAAGTTTATTTTTTATTGGAGGAACAAAGCCTGTAATCGTTCCAACCCTATCATCATCCTTATATTTTTCCAAGCCCTCATTCATGAATTGCAAGAAATAAGGAGATAATATCAAATCATCCTCTACAACTATTACTTTTCCATACTTGTTGATGACTTCGGTAATACCAGCAATAAGGCTGTTAGCCAATCCCCAGTTTTTCTCACGCTCAATAATACTGATAGACTTGAAACCAGAAATGGTATGGATATACTTACGATTTTCTTCTACCCCAGCTTTCTTCTCTGGGGTTTTAGGTCCATCTGAAAAGACAAAAAGGTCAGAAAACTTTGCCTCGGCATTTTTGAGCAAGGACTCTACCGCTCTCTGTGTATGGTCAGCACGATTGTATGTGAAAAGTGCTATTGGTGCGTATGTCATTTCTTATAGTTTTGAATGATGAATTTATGCTTTCCTCGTTTTGTCTTAGCTATATCATCAACGTATACTATATTAATAGTAATGTTTTTATATTTAAAGACATTTATTAAGTCCTTTTCTATAGCTTTATTATATATATCATCTTTAATGATTCTTACAATAATGATTCCTTCTTCATTTTGTTCTATCTGCCAAGCTTTGATGTAGTCTAACAAGTTCAGATTGCCCGCATCAAACAATAACGACAAAGCATACACTTTATTTCCATTGTCATCGTATAAGAAGTCACGGGATCTTCCTAATAATTCCTTTAGAATCGTCTCGCCATATTTAGTTTCACCACCATATACAGCCAAATCCCCTGTGCGGTATCTTACGAAAGGCATACCCAAGATATTAAATCCTGTTACAGTAATTTCTCCAATAGAACCTTCAGCAACCTGATTTCCATCCTCATCAAGTATCTCTGTGTATCCATAAAGTGGATTTGCATAATACGTTGGATCATTTGGCTTTGCTATTGCAAATATTGAACATTCGGTATGACCGTATTGTCCCCAAACAGGACAACGTAGAACAGACTCTATATATTTACGATCTTCTACTGTTGCGCTTTCGCTTGTTAGATACATTCCTTTAAGCTGAAACTGAAGTTTAATGTTCTTTTTCTTTATAAATCTGCAAAATTCTTTTACAGAAGAAGTAAAACCTCTAAGAAATTTTGGGCGTACTTTATTGAGAGACTCTATATAATATGGGAAAGTGTCGTCATTCAGGTATCTTATACAATAAATGTATTTTCCATACGGAAGATTTTTGCTCTTAAACCAATATTCATTTTTGTTGATTTTTTCCTCAGTCACTCTATCTCCACCAAAATAAACGACAGTATCTCCCCAAAAGAATCCCATCATATGATACAGCATCATTTGGCAAACATCCTCTATATAATAAGACGAAGCTAATGAAGGATATTTCAAAGGAACACCTGTTGATCCCCCCGTTTCACGCCAATATTTGAAATCGTGTGGAACCTCATCACTAAAAATATTCCACTTGTTGTCAATTATGGTTTGCTTGGTGATTGTAGGAAACTTCTTCAATACAGACAATACATTATCTTCGTTTATTGAAATGTCTCCTACTTTTTCCTTAAAAAATGCACTATGCTTAATAGCATATTGGAGCATTTTTACCAGTTCTTTTCGCTGAGTCCGTTTCCAGTTGCTCCTTGTCATTAAATAGTATAGACCTTTTACATAGAATTTGAAATATGTAAGGTCGTGTCTTAGATCGGATATTTTCATTTTCTTATTAGAATATTATATTACTTATGCTCTATATTGTTATAAACTAACAAAGAAATCACACTCGAACGTTTCTTTTGCCCAATCTGAAATTTGTGAAATCTGCTTGTCATTACCTGCAATTTCAATATTAGTGTTTATTTTCCATAAAGCATTCTCCTGAGTTGAATCTGGTAGAACCATATATGTTGACTTAAATTTTGTTTGTACAACATAAGTTTGATTCATTCTACTTGAAAAGTTGAGCCACATATCATCTGCACAAAGACAAGTCTTTTTGATGACATCATTCTTTAGAACCAAACTATGGCATGAATGGGGAGGATAGAGTACACCACCGACACCTAAAGGATAGATATCAATGTGTGGTGTGCATTGAGCTATAGCATCTGGCCATGATTGGAAAGGGCGGTTTTTCAAAACAAAGGAACCGAGATTGTACGTAATACACTCAGGATATTCCTTATTTTTCTTTATCAATCCCGAAATAGAATGATGGTTATACTGCAAGTCATCATCAATCGTAATAATCGTTTTCTCAGGATAATCCTTAAAAGCGTAGAAATACTTGTTGTGACATTTGAGGTTTTCCTCATTGAACTTAACTGTCAAGCCGCGAGCCTGTAGCTCTTTAATCTTTGCAGGCAGGTCGATGCCTTCAAACTCCGACTTTATTAAATATAAACAAATAGCATACTTATCTTGTATACCTCTTTGGTTTGCTGCCATCTCGATAACACGCCAGACATTACCTACACGAGCAGGATAGGTAGTAAGAGACACTACATAGTCGGCCTCCTCTGGTGAGGAGATTGACTTCTTCTTGATGTTGTGATAGTACCAACACAAGAAGTTGTTTGTATGGTATATGCCGGAAAGGATGACACGGCGTAACAGATTCAGCCCAACGAAGGGAAAAAGGGAGTTGACGCTTGGATAGATTCCATCCAAGAAGTCTAATAGTTTTGCTATCATAATAACGATGTTTTATTTAAGAATATGAACCTTTTTCAAACCTTTGCGCAAGAAAGCGAAAACATCATAATAACCAAACAACTGGACATAGAGAACAGAGAATGTAATGCCAACTATACCTTTAACAACCATTGCGACAAAGGGAATTGAAATAGGAAGGAATGATGTGATGTATAATACAACACAGAGGAAAATGCCGAACACAGCAGGTGCTACCATATGTTGAAGCCAAACCTTGAACGACGACTTCAGCGCATAAGTGTACATGATATAGAAGCAGATGAAGGTGGTGATAATCATTGCTGCGGTGTATCCCCATGCAAGAGCCTCAATTGAGCCAAATACAATAACACCGACTGCAAATGATCCCAATGTGAAGAAGACTCCGATAAAGCTGTTCCAGAACATTGCCTTAGTATGACCAGTAGCCTGAAATATAGAGCCACTGGAGCAACCCATAATCTGAAAGGGTACGCTGATAGCTAATATTTTAAAGCAAGGTACAGACTGCCCCCATTGGTCTCCAAAGAACAATAGTATCAGCTCATCGGCACAGAAATAGAGCAAGGCACAGAGCGGAATACCAAGAAAGGCAAAGAACCGAAGAATCTGAGAATACTTTTGCTGAATATATTCTAAGTCATCTTGATACTTGCTGAATACAGGTAGCATGACAGGTATTAAGACACCTGAAATATACTGCAGAGGCATCAGCTGAAGATTGTATGACTTGTTGTAATATCCCAGTTGCTTCATACCCATGTATTTACCTACAAGCATAGAGTCCATATTGCGTGACAGATAGCCTACCATATTAGCCAAAAACTGGAATGCAGAGAAAGAGAAGATTCTCTTCAAAGGTGCCCAATCTATGCGCCAAACAAAATGTACTTTCGTGATGTAACGGAGAATAAACATAGTGGGTATTGACATAATGGCTGTTGGCAATACTAATGATATAGGTCCACAACCATGAAAAGCCATCGCTATGGATATAGCTCCACCTATTAGCTGTGAACACAACGATATAATGGTTATTAGCTTAAAACGTTGTTGCCTATACAATATATTATTAGGTACAGCATTGACACATCCCATCAATATATTGACACTCATTACCTGACACACCAGCGTAACTTGAGGGTTTCCGTAGTATTCGGCTATGTAAGGGGCACAAAAGAAAAATGCAACTCCGAGCACCAATCCCTGATAGCTATTGAAAGTATTGATGCTGTTCATATCCTCAGCAGTCAATGTTTTGTTTTGTATAACTGCCGGTCCGATGCCAATATCAGCAAACAGATTGAACAGAGCAAGCATGACTGTGGCAAGAGCCACCACGCCATAATTCTCAGGCGTTAGCAGACGTGACAATATAGCAGAAATAAGGATGGTCATAACCATGCCTGAATACTTCGCTATTGCCATGTAAACTGTTCCTGATACTAATTCTTTCTTTAAACTCATAATTTTTGTTATGTTTTATGTCGCTACTTGTTTCTCATCCAATAAAAACGGAAATACTTCCTTGCCCAGTTTTTTTTCCAATGGAGAGCTACGGTGAGCAACTTGCGCAAATCGTCAGACGGCAACGCTTCTGCAAATAATTGCTCGTATGGTAAGTAAAGCTCTCTATATTCTATTATTTGATTGATACACATGGCTATTGTATCATGCTCTTTGGCGAACTTCTCTTTCCAAAACTGTAAAACTCCTGGCATATACGGATCAAGATACTTAAACACATTGTACATACCTATGACATAGTTCATGCAGTATCGCGGATAAAAACCGCCAACACGCTGCACGCATAAAGGCATCTTGTAGAACATCACTTCATATCCAACAATTCCAGTGTAAAGGCAAAGAAACCAACTATAGTCGATGGTGTCTGCCTGCAGGTTTAGTTCTTTTCCTTTCAACATACACGACTTGCGGAAGATGACAGAAGAAATGAAACTCGGACCTTTATGATACTTTCTTACGAATTCGGAAGCATCATTATAGGTAAGAACCATTTGCTCGTTCTCAAGATTAGGATACAGAAGGCGGCCACCAGACAGATTGTCGTCTGCCATAATGTAGTTGAAATGGAGCATACCCAAATGGTCACCTCCCTGCTCCAACAGAGGGATGACAATATCCAGAAAATTAGGACTTACTATATCATCATCACCCAAGAGAAAGACAAACTCGGAATCGGAATGCTCTATGCCAAAGAAGAAATTGTTCATCCAACCTATGTTCTCTTTTTGCTCATAGAACTTAAATAAATCTGCATGCTGGTTGGCTATCTCGGACAATTTCTCAAAAGTACCATCTTCCGAATGGTTGTCTGTCACTATCAAGCGTACTTTATCTTGATGAGCCATTACCTGAGGAAGTAAGTATTTCACATTTTGAACCGCATATTTACAACGTTTATATGTGGGTATTGCTATCGTTAGTAATATTTTATTCATACTATATCAATATTCCTTTAATGACTCCTCAATGCTCTTTTGCGCCTCAAAGCCAATGGCATTCTTCAACTTGGTACCATCAAGAGCAAGATATTTCATAGCGGCATCGGCACGCTGAACAGAGCCAAAACAACCATCCGGCACTTCCTTGCCCAAAGCATGATGAATTTTTGTGACAATTTTCTTAACGGTAAGGGTCTCATATCCCTGAATACTATAAAGTCCAGAAGGAAGCTGCTTTGTTATAGCCTCGTCCAACATACGAGGTATCTCAGACACATGGACATACTGGCGTACCTGATCGCCTGCCGTGAAATGAAGTTCTTCACCGTTTCTGATTGCATTTACGACGTATGGTATAAGTCGCTTCGGGTTCTCGCCTACTCCGTAGATGGTAGGAATATAGAAATGCCAATGCGTAAAATCATGCTTATAAGATGCCACAAAACGGCTCAACATTCTCTTACTAACTGTATAATCATTAGGTGCCTCGCACAAAGAAGTGAGGACATCCTGCTCTGTAAAGAAACGTTCTTCTTTGGTAGCCCCCATCTCAAATACACTGCCAAATGTTACAAAACGACCTTGATAACATAGCTCCTTTAGTTTATTGCAGATTGCCACAGGCGCTGATACATTTAAATTATAAATCAAATTGTATCCCTCCTTCAAGTTTGCCTGAATGCCTGCACCTATAGCATAAACTATGATATCTGAGTCCAAAAGCGTAGTACAATCCAAGTCGGAGTCCATCAAATTTACCTGATGAAACTGATGGCAGGAATGAAACTTTGGCTCTTGCAAACCATACATTTCAAGAGTCCATCCTTCTGCTATGGCATATCTGGCAATAGCTGTTGACAGGAACCCATTGGTCCCCAATATACTTATCTTCATTGTTATTTTAAAAATTGATTGATTTCTTCCACACAAAGGTCATAGACATTGGTTGTCTTGTAACGCTTATACCAATCAGCAACCAGAGAGATACAAGAGTTCATATTCAATCGAGGTTTCCAACCTAAACGGGTCTTTACCTTGTTAATATTAAGCATCAAAAGTTTAGCCTCATGAAGAGCCTCCGGATCAGATACATCCTTCAACTCCCCATATCCATAATGATTGACAAGGGCTGTGGCTACCTCCCAAACGGTACTTACACTCTCCATTTCAGGACCGAAGTTCCAACCCTCGCAAAACTCCGTTGGATGAGCCCACATCTTTTGGGCAAGAAGCAAATAACCAGAAAGGGGTTCCAATACATGCTCCCATGGACGTACAGACCTTGGCGAGCGGATTTCTATTGGCTGATGAGCTTCCAAGGCACGGATACAATCTGGAATGATGCGATCGAGTGCCCAATCGCCTCCTCCAATCACATTACCAGCTCTGACCGAAGCCAAAGATACTGTATGATTCTTGCCATAGTCGGCAGGATTAAAGAAAGAACGGCGCCATGACTGAATAGCTATCTCGCAAGCTCCCTTAGAAGAGGAATAAGGATCGTAGCCTCCAAAAGAATCTGTCTCTACATATCCTTCTGCCTGCTCCTTGTTATCATAACACTTATCTGTGGTTATCATAACACCCACCTTGACGCTCTTGGTTGCACGAATGGCTTCCATCACATTAATAGTGCCCATGACATTCGTTTCATAGGTCTCAACAGGAATTTCGTATGACAATCGAACCAAAGGCTGAGCTGCCAGATGAAAAACTATCTCTGGCTGATACTCCGCAAAGATTTCCTTTAACCTCTGACCGTCGCGGATGTCTGCCCTAATGTCAGCCTTTATCTTATTGCCAATACCAGACAAGACATAATTGTCTTTATCAGAATATGGTTCCAAACCAACACCGACAACATCGGCACCAAGTTCATGAAGCCAAATGGAAAGCCAGGAGCCTTTGAACCCCGTATGTCCTGTAACAAGAACACGCTTGCCTTTATAAAAATTATCAAATATATCTATCATTTTTATGAAACTATTTAATGGTATAAGAAATGGTATCCTTGGGATCATACAACTTGTCTGTATAAGCCAAAAGGATAAATTCCTTATCTGAATTGTTCTTGACTATATGAGCAACATTATTAGGAATAAAAACAGTGATTGCCTTTTCTAAAGACATCTCAATATCACGTCGCTCATGAGTTGCTATATCTTCGAGTTGAAGGACAGCTTCTCCCTCTATCACCGTAAACCACTCAACAGCTTCTGGATGATAATGTCCTCCCTTACCTTGACCAGGCTTACCCATAGTCAAATACACCTCGCCTGTATGTGAAGGGATATCCTCTTCTGTTCCTGTAATAGCCTTCAGGAACCATCCTCTCTCATCTGAAATAAGGCGTCGAGGAATAATACGAACCTTGTCTATTTGTGACATATTTCTTTCTGATTATTTTATTGGTTTACCAAACTTTCCACGGAGCATTGCCTGTGCTCCACATTTTCTCCAGTTCCAAATTGTCCTTCAACATGTCCATTGGCTTCCAAAAACCTGTATGTTTGTAGGCATGCATAACACCATCAGCAGCAATCTGCTGAAGTGGTTCACGCTCAAACATAACTGGATCTGCATCTTCTGGCAGATAGTCAAACACTCCTGGCTCACATACGAAGAAACCAGCATTAATCCAGTTACCTTCTCCATCAGGCTTTTCCTCGAAGCTCTCCACCGTACCAGTTTCAGAATTGATATGCACAGAACCAAAACGGCCTGAAGGCTTATAGACTGTCATCGAAAGCAGCTTGCCGCTCTTTTTATGCTTCTCTATCGTATCTGCAATATCCACGTTTGCAACACCATCCCCGTATGTCAGACAAAATGATTCCTCACCAACATATTTGCGTATGCGTTTCAATCGTCCCGCTGTCATGGTTGACAATCCTGTATCAACAATTGTCACCTTCCACTTTTCTGAATGATTTTCAAGCAATTGAACAGAATTATCAGACAAATCAAAAGTCACATCAGAATTCAATAAATAATAATTCATAAAGTACTCCTTGATGACATTTTGTTTGTATCCTGCACAAATCACAAAATCATTGATTCCGTATGCAGAATATATCTTCATAATATGCCAAAGAATAGGTTTTCCGCCTATTTCTATCATTGGCTTTGGCATATATTGTGTCTTCTCACTAAAACGAGTGCCAAGACCACCAGCAAAAATTACAGCTTTCATTTTTAAATATTCTATTTTATTTTTTTTTTACTTTATACCAGTTTTTCACTACACGGCATAACGTTTATAAAGCTATCCACCTATCATCCATTTAAGCCATTTTATCCTAAACATATAATCTGAAATAATCAAAATAATAATTAATACTGCAGATAACAAAAAATAGCGAATAGATGAACTCAAATTTGGAAATGGATTCAAAAACATAACGATAAAGGTCATTACAGGATAATGTACGAGGTAATAAATCATACTATTTTGACCGATGTGTGAAAGCAACATTATTTTTTTATTGGCAATGTTGCGAAACACATTATTAACGACAATACAACCAGCCAATTCATATATAATACATAAGAAATAATTACTTCCTTCACTATCATTTCCTCGAAAGTCCATGAAAGCAAAATAAAAAAATTTCAGGATGAAAAAACACAAGGCTAATAAAAAAAGTTTTCTATTAAATTGATTCTCTTTCAGCCAAGCACCAAACGTATAAAACGCTAATCCATGAAACATATTTCCTATATAAAAAGGTATATGCATCTTAAAAGTCGAATTTCCTATGTTTAACGGATAATACATATCATTCTTGACAGACAATTCGTAAACCAGCCATGCAATCATCAATGATATTGCCACGATAATAGTATAGGGGGGGAATTTGATTGATTGCAAAAAAGAATATGCTACTCTAACGACAAAGAGAGAGAGCAAAAACCAACATGCTTGAGTCGGGAAAAATGTTTCCTTATTTACTAACCACCAAAACTCCTCACTCAAAAACTCCAATGACACGGGGTTAAAGCCTTGGAGAAGTTTTTGTAATGCCATAATCAAAAAGCCAAAAACTGAAAATATCATATATGGCACAAGTAGGCGTTTGAAAGAAGATCGAACAACTTCCTTAACTGGACGTTCTTTGTAAACCATTCCTGCCTTAAAGAAAAACCATGCCATAAAAAATGACAATAATTTCAAGACAAATTCTACTGCAGAATCAGTATAATTACAAAACAAAGGCTGGTGGCAAATAAATATCATGTGAATTATTAATAATCCACAAACATTATCAAGATAAATCTGTCGTTGTTTCATTTATTTAAAGAATTACTATATCCTTATTTTTCTTAACTGCTTGCATAAATTCATGTTGTAGGTATGAACAAGAATTAATACAACCATAATTATCATTCTCTTTTGGAATACAAGTTGTTGCAACCTTACAAGGTTTAGAGCCCCCACTATTGTCTTTATAAGGTGTACATGTACTATTCCACTGATCTTCACTTGCTCGAGAACATGCAGAGCCTGCTTTTCGATTAGCAGTTTTATCACCGACAATAAATACGACTGCCGAAGAAGCATTGATTTGTCTATTAAACTCTGCCTTTAAGTCACAGATTCGATAATCATCATCAGCAGCTACAGTACCAGAGACAACTTGTGCCATATCAACAAAGTCAACTTTATGCAAACCATCTTGCCCCCATTTGTTGAGTTCTTCAACAACTACACGATCACCATCACACGATGAATAGTCGGCACTAATATAAACTTTTTTACTCATATTTTCTACTTTTTAATCTCTTCTAAAAATATCTCATGTATAAACCTTATCCTTTACATCACCCAAACAGACATCATAGCGGTTGGCGATGATGGCATGACTCTGAGCCTTGAAAGCAGCCAAATCATTGACAACCTTGCTGCCGAAGAAGGTGCTACCCTCTTCGAGTGTTGGTTCATAGATGATGACCTCTGCACCCTTTGCCTTGATACGCTTCATGATGCCCTGAATGGCAGACTGGCGGAAGTTATCGGAATTGGATTTCATTGTCAGACGATAGACACCAATCACGCAGTTATGCTCCTTTGTCGCATCAAAGCTGTTGTCTTCGGCATAACTGTAATAGCCAGCCTTCTTTAGAACAGATTTAACTAAAAGTACCTTTGTCATCATGGCATAATCCCTTCTTCCAGCTACAATCATGTGAAAGAATCCCCTGAAGAAATCCAGTGGAGCCTTTGCCATTAGCTTGCAGGATTCAACGAAAGTAAGGTAGGTAGCCGTGACTATAGCACCCTGGATTCGAAAAATTGTTTTACCGAAATGCCTGCTGGAACCGCCTACACTTTATAGCATTGCCACAGGCTCTCAAGATCTTTACTACTTATTGCCATATTTATAACATTTAATGTTTAACATGGCGCAAAGGTAACACTTATCGTTCAAACCGCCAAAATAGGGGTTGGATGCTTACAGATTATATTCAAATTTTATGAATATAAAAAACTCACTATAGACGATATATCTAAGCCCTAAAAAGTAGCTGTATTAGCTTTAAATATGGACTGCTATTTTTTTGTAATCTTATATAAAGCTATATTTGGATTAAGTGAAAAATCAATTTTTTCAACGCATAATCTTGTATCTTTTTGTTTTTCATTTAGATATTTATTCATACCAGCCTTATTATAGCTATACTCTTTATCAGAAGTTGGAATAATAATATAATCAACATCACCTATTAAATTTTGAGGATATATCTGATAAAAATAAGTAAATCTATTTGTTGGCTTTAATGCATAGAATGTACAGAATGGAGCTGCAATTCTATCAGTTGGTTTAAAATTTTGTTTCTCTACAAAAGCCTTAATCCTATCACATGGAGTTTCTCCATACAAGGGATATTTAATGACAAACGCAACTAAAAGGATTAGTGAAGTTATACCTATTATTGCCGTATTGATCTTTTGTTTGACATTTCTTGACCAAAGTAGGAGACCAAGAAGCATCGGTAAAATAGCTGTCCATTTATAATAACTTGTATATCTGCCAGCTAAATTATACCCTATAACAACAAATATAGAAAACAAAAAGCATAAAACTGGCATTTTATATTCTTGAATATTTTTCCATACCCTATTGGAAATAATCAAAAATATATTTAAAATAAATAGAACTGAAGCACCTAAATAAGCAAATATTCCCATTATTTTTTCTATTAATGAAATATCACCTTCATTACTAACAGGAATTCCTAATGGAGTAATCTCTTTTCCCAACAAAGGATATATTATACTTCTGATGCCCCCCCCAGATTTTCATAATAACTGCAGAACTATTCATTATGCAAATTATAAAAGCACGTCCTTCTTGGAAATAAATCATATGTAATAAAGCAGCCAAGAATCCTAAACAAAGTCCTATCACACAACAAATAGATGGTGTTATCAATCGATTCAAGGGTCTGAAGAAAAATGCAACAAATATTAATCCAAGCACTATATAAAGAGCAGATTGTATTCCTGCTAATATGCTTAAAGCAGCAAATAAAATCATTTGCCATATATACTTATGCTCAGATGTAAGAGTCTTATATAAGTATATTGCAAAAATTACAGTCATTAAAGAACCAACCATCTCTGGCCGTGACATACGATAAATCACCATCATTATATCAGTACACCAAAAACAAAGTGCATATAGTATAACTGTAATTTTAGAGAAATTTTGTCTGTTAATTAGTTTTGCTAAATGTAATAATGCCCAGCCTAACATAAAAGCAAAGACAAGATTAAATGTACGTATGACCAACATGGAAAATCCAAAAATTGAAATCCAAATGTACATCAACCAATTATAAAGTGGCATATATACATTGAATGGTCTGGTTCCTTGTCCGTAATCATTATAAGCAGTTGTTGCCCATTCTCCATAATAATGCATAGTAGCATTAGTATCTAATAGCATAACCTCGTCACACCACGGCAAAGAATGACCTATAGTCATCAAATTCCACAAAATTGCAATTACAGATACTATAATGTATGACATCAATGATCTGTCTTGTTTAAGATTCAATTTCATATTTTTTTTATTAATTTCAAATTAAATATTTATTTAGACTAATCCATCAGTATAGATTCTATATTATATCTTGGTCGCTCTTTTGTCTCAATATATATTTTTCCTATATATTCGCCAACTATGCCTAATCCCATTAATACACAACCAGAACAAAACCATATAGAAAGCATAGTAAGTATCCGCTCAACGCCGTATTGCATATCTCAAAATAATATTGTAACTTTGCACGGCGGCATCATTTTTCTAATTTTGAGACAAGAATACAAAGTTTAGTCCTCCATCAGTACAAGCTAATGGAGGTTATACCTTAATTTGACTAAATTTGAAATTCATTTTTATTGTCCCTCATCTTCCCAGAACTCAGGAAGAAGAGTATATAAGCCTTCTTACCCATCACCATGTCACGGATCAGGCGTTCGCTATCATTGTTGTCCAAAGGCATATCTAGGATGTCTATATAATTGGTCAGCTTATCATAGATGGTTTCACGTTCTTCCTTACTAAAGACTACCCGCTCACGCTTTTGAGTAAATATCATTCTGACAAGAGAGGCTATCTGTTCGGTCTTAACTCCGCTTTTTTGTCTACATCAGACTCACGCATAGCCTTCGCCTCATTATCACCGATTACACCCTCGGCGAACTTTGGCTTACTGTTTAATTGTTTCTTACCTTGTACCATAATTAGAATATTTAAATTAACGATGCAAAGGTACGAAACTTTATTTAGGCGCACAATACGGCTTTCACCGAATACTTACATTACAGCCATAATGACAGAATCATTGGGTTTAAATGACAATATGTCACCTTGCACTTTTCCTCAAAATTAATGGCATATACACTTGTTCATATTTTACACATGGTACGAATTTTGTTTATGCATATTATGTGTTGAGACATATGTGTCTAAATCCTAACACAGAAAGGAGGTGTTAATTATGGGGAGAAACCAACATGTAGTCCCGACAGGTGACAAATGGGGAATTAAGGGTGAAGGAAACTCAAAATACACCCAGATTTTTGACCGCCAGCGTGATGCCATAGACGCAGCTCGCAACATTTCAAGGAATCAACAATCAGAATTGTTTATTCATGACAGACACGGCAGAATCAGAGAGCGAGATTCACACGGTAATGACCCATTCCCACCAAGAGGTTAAAACCTTAGCATTCTCTCCGCTTTAGAGAAGATACCCATTGTGATAGGGTAAGATTGTCACAAAGTGTTTAAAATTAGGATGTGTCATGGCGATATATCGCCATGACATTTTTATATTTATTCGTAAGCGGTCACTTTAGGTACGTTAAGCCATAAAATGAATGCCTTTTATTATCTTTTAAGAAAAATCATTTGATTTTATGCCCAAGCAGTAACAGTAGCCAGCTGCCATCTATGAGCGAGTAAGTCTACCAATTTGTCCTTTGCCGTTTTCTTGATCCTGCGGAACACATCACAAAGATACTCCACAGGATCCAAATTGTGCTTACGGATATTGGCAAAGTGGGATATCAGGCGAGCAAAACGCACACCTGATTCCGGACTGCCAACAAAATAACAATTATTGCGATACTTCGCTATTCTTCTAATCTGCCGCTCTCGCCGAAAGTCATCAGGATCCGAGTTTGAGTTACTAGGCATTGTAGTTCTCGGATTATTCCAATCATTTATGCCTTTCAACTGATTACGATTATGCATTCCGCTCCCTACATAAATATGCCTCGGTTTGTGTATAGCAACATGACCATTATAAAGAGCATTTTGCAAAGTGCATTTTACTTTTTTATTCATCCGGCAAATCAAGTTTTAATATATCATGATATATTTTCTTTGCCATAAGTATATTCCGCTTTATTGGATCAAAGTTAGATGAATAATAACCAGCGATATTTCGTGCCATCTTAAAGCCTGAATCTCTATAAGCTTGAACCTTTTCGTCTATTGGCTTGTCTTTCAAACCTTTATTAATCCATTCTTCCAAAGGTATCAAATTACCTATGTTATAAGCTTCAGGATTATTTGATGAATCTGGAATTATATGCTCTATGGTAAAAGAATGAACATCCTGGCATCTTGACTCATAGGACTCAATTAGTTCCAATACTATTACAACTCGATTTTTGAGTTTTGAGTCTTTATAGAAAGTATTATGATTTGACCATCCTATGTTCCTAAATGCATTTTGAAAAGTATTGAAATCAGGAATTCTCTTTTTCAAACTTTCCTCAAATTCGTCTATCACCTGCTCCGAGAATTCATTTTCTATAAGAGGAGCATATTTTCGTATAACATCCTCTAGCTTATTAGATTTTTCTTCTCCAATAATATTGTAACAAACAAAGAATCTATATATAAACAACAAAACTTCATTATAAGCTTCTTCTGTCAAATCTCCAATTTCCTTCAAATGCATCAAGCTCATGAGTATTGGTCTAAACTGTATTGCTCGCTTCTTTCGCAAAAAAGAAAAAACAAAATTCTCTATTTCAGAAAGATTATCCGATGTCTCCGTGTCTCCAGGAGAGATAATTAGCTTATAATAACCTGCTTTCAACAATAAATCATCGAAGAAGTCATTTACATTCTTACGTGCTGTCTTTTTAATCAAATTGAATACATCTTTTTGATTAATGTCCATTCTGTACTTATGCTTAGCATAATGCTGAAAGAATTTTGAGATATTCGTGCTCAAAGGATTCTCTATTTTCTCCTTCCACAACTCCTTTACCCTATCTACCATGGTTTCTTCTTGCGGCAAGATATAACGCATGATAAAATTTTTGATAAGTTCAAAATCCTCCAATGCCATTCCTCGGGCATTCAAAATTTCAAATATTGTATATGAATCCTCATTGTTGTCAGCTTGTATATGAATGTATTTTGCATCAGCTAAAGCACGTCTCACATTCCACACAAAATCTTTTGATTGACTTTGCAAGAGCTTATAGAAATATAGGAAACAGTCAGCAAATTTTGAATTGATATTACCTACCGATATTGTTTTTATGAACTTATTAACGTCAGAAATCCGATTTTCCCAATCGCAAACATTATCTACGATTTTCTCAATTGCATCATAATAATCGGTTTCTATAACACAATGCTCTTTGCTAACAGCATCCTTCACCTTTAAGAAATCACGGCAACCATCAAAAAAGTCCTTCATATCATACTCCTTGAAATACTGCATAATCGCAGCCAAGAAGAGTACGATAGTTATAGAACGTTGCTGCCCATCTATTATTTCAAAATATGTAACATCATTATCTTCTTTTTTCTTTTGAAGAACAAAGCTGCCTAGAAAATGACCAGGAATAGCATCACCCTTTTTGTTTTCTATTAAGAACTTCAAGTCCTCATAAAGTTCTGACCAGTTTTCTTTATTCCAAACATATCTACGCTGATTGCGAGGAATCGTAAATATATGCTTGGTAAACAAGCTTTTTATCTGAAGTGGTTTTGCATCAAATGACATAATATTAATGTTTTAAATTGTACAGTATATCACCAATACAGCGTCCCCACTGTTTTACAAGTAGTTACACCTATCAGTTTTTTAAAATATATTTTGTATCGTTTTTGCATAAGATAAGCTGCACTCGGCAATTTGAAAGCCAGCTTTCATTGCGCTCGTTTGCATTATCTTTTAGGATGAAGGATTGCCTGAGCGCACTCCTTCACCTCATCGGATTTCTCAACATAGTAACATAGAAGCATAGACTTATAGTCCTTATCCCCATCTTTCATAATACATCATTATGACAAAGACCTTACTAAATAATACCGAATCTCTTTTTTTCCTTGTTCGTAAGAGTCTCAGTTGTTTTGAGAATATCAAAAATGCCTTGAAGGTCTGAATCGGTCAGGGAGCCGAAGTACTCTCCTTCCATGAGTTTCTCCAACGGAATGGAAAAAAGCATACCACAATCCACATAACTGTCATACTTCAAGAATTCAGGGTAATCGGTCTGATGAAGGAGATACTGGGCAGAGAGAAATGAGGCAGAATAGGCTGATTTAGGACTCATCTTGGTATTTACCAAAACAGAACCATAACAAACCTTCTTTAACTTATCAACTCCTATAATAACCAACTTCTTTGGCTTCTGCTTTCTTCCATCCTTAAACACCAAACCCTCGTCAACAGAAATGATGGTTCTGATTAATGAACCTATCTCCAACTTCTCTTCTGTAACTTGACGAAGATTGTCGAGATAAGCCTTTTGTAGTTCCCTTAAATCCATGCCAAAGCCTTTTGAACAGACTGGCGCTCACGGATAACTGCCAACATAGCCTTGCTGGCACCAGCAGCATCAGCCATGTCATACATAGTAATCTTGGTGTCCTCACCCGTTTTGTCTGCTTGACGCTTCGCTCGTTTCCAAGCTTTATCCTCGTGGGACTTGTCCGACAAGTCAAAAGAATCTACATCCTTACATTTGTCAATCCACTTATCAAGCATCTTGACGTCTGCAACTGAAAGTTCGTCCATATCACAAACTGCATTCTTTGAAGCCAAAATAAGTTGATGACCTTCCTTAGATAGTTCAATATCCAAAGAAGTGGCAAAGTCTTTCAATTCTGAAGAAAGTTCGGTCTTTCCTTCTACACCACGCAAGACCTTATAGGTCAACGTTGGAACTGGTCCATGCTTTCTTGCCACAAAAGTATCATAGACGATTGGCAAGCCATACTCTTTCAGCTGATTCTGCTGGGCAAAATACATTACCTTGAAGAGGTGGATATAATCCACTCCTTCTGGAAATGCCTTCAGAATGTAAAGCACCACAGCCTTAATCTTTAATATTTGATCTTTTGTTTTCATTGTCTTATTCTTCTTGAATTTGACAAAGATACAACTTTATTACTAAACCGCCAAGGATTTATCGGATTTTAACGTATCTTATTCCGTAGGTAAATCTGTATAAATGATCGGGGCAGTAATGGTGGTTCTATTCTTGTTGTTATCATAATTTTTTCGACTTCCCTGTCCCCCTCTTGCGAAGAGGGGGTCCTTAACCCACTCCCAAGCCCTCGCCCTTTCCAAAAGGGCAAGGGATGTAACCGCTCCTCCTGTCGCTCTTAACCACTGCGCTTTAAGGTTGGCGAGGCATCAGAGCCCTCGCCATATTTCTTATGCGGGATGGGACCGCCTTGCTGAAGGCTGGCTCAAAGCAAGGACGCAAACAGCTGATTGCGGGATGTGGACGGCATTGCTGAAGGGGGTGATTAGATGGTTCTTTTATATTCTTTGACCCATTTCCTTTGAAATAGAAGGGATTGGAAGGTAGGTAGATAATTCTACTGTCAATAAATCGGTACCAATGATAGTCACTCGATTATTATATTTGCGTACCTCATTTCCATCCTTTATTTGCTTGGAATAACGATGGGCATCCAACTGGAGTACGCGACACACATTACGACTTGTTGTCTCCATGTTCTTGTCGATAATGATGATTTGTGCGTCGTGGTTCTCTCGCAACATTTCACAGAAATAGTTGTCAGCAGATGAGAATGAATAACCAAGAATGATTATCTTACTTGCACGCAGCACCATCTGAGAAGCATGATACCATGTATCAATGTAATGCTTGGAAATGACAGGGCGTAATTTTAATGGTGGCAAGAAGGATGGAATGGGTATAGACTTGTGATCAGGATCGAAACTTATCTCTGCGGCAAGCTGATTCTTAAAGAAATCTTCTATATCAATGGTCGCTAAGTCTTCATGCTGAAAATCGTTCTTGTTCTCTACATCTACATACTCTTTGAGTGATCCATGGAAATACAGCGCAGTCGAAGAGGCTTGGGAAGCATACGATGTATAATTGAAAGTGATGACTTGACAGTCTTTGCCTTCCAGCTGTTCATAAATGCTGTGGTGGTCTTTATTCTCTACAGCCACATCCTCTTGCGCCTTTCGATGTTCTTCGCTTACCAAGTATGCCCAAAGAATCCAGGATATGTATAGATAGTCGCGGATATAACTGGTCTGACCAGTGTAAAAGCCATAGAAATATTGTGAGAGCAATTGCTCTATATCGAGCATATTCTTGTAGATGTGGCGCAAGATGGGATTGTTCGACTCATGGATGCTCTTCTGAAGTATTTCCACTATGATGTTCTTGAATGTGTCGGTATAGTTGAGGTGGCTCAAATCTATGATGCTGTCATCTTTTACTACTGTATCAAACACCTCTTCTATCAAGTTCATGGTCTCGGCATCTATCTCTGCTCCCTTCTTGAAGTCCAACACTTTCTTGAAAAGGCGAACGATAAGCATCCCCAACTTGCGTTGTGATTCATCAAGGCTTGCATTGTTGGCAAGTTCGTCGTTGACATTATGGCAAATGGAAACGATTTCCCTGTCCAAGTCCTTTGCCAAGCGGTCGATGGCTGTACTCACAAATTTGTCAAAGTGGAAATGTACTCTGCCTATGGCATTGCGCAAAATAGCATCAAGCGTCTTGCCTTCATCGGTTTCCAAGAAATCGACAATGCGAGGTATGAGGTCTGCTGATGTCGGAAGTCCCATGGTAGCATCTACTCCTGCACCAAGCACAACCAATGTGAATGGTTCTTCTTTACTCCCCAATATTTTCCGGGCAAACTGATCGCCATAGAAAATCTGCTGTTGGGTCATTGCGTTGGGAGCGATTTGATTGACTCCGTTATTGATATCAAATGATGTATCTGCCATTTTCAAGATTTCATTTATTAGTAGGATGCTTAAGTTACTTTCCAAAGTATCTTAGGATACTTAGCGATGTATCTTAAGATACTTGTCCATGTATCTTAGGATACTTTTTTTCAGGGGATTTGTCGCCCTGACTGGCGAAGAGTTTTCTTGCGAGTTGCCCAAGCGCTATTGATTGCCACTCGGATGTTGTCAATGGTCTGTCCCTTTTCCCATGTGGGTACAAAGGGAAGGAGGAGGGAGATGAAACTCTGCTTGACGATGAGTTCATCCGTGAGGGACGGCTCTTGCTGGCGCATGGTTGCCACCACCTCGCCCAAATCTCTCGCAGTCTTGCAGGAGCGGAGGAGGGTGATATAGCCTCGCAAGGATTCCACCTTATTTATATATATAGACAAAGCCTGTTCTTCCTCGGTGAGAGGTTGAGGTGCTTCGCCATCCTTGGCAAGCTTCTCCTCTGCGAACTGGTCGCCAAAGAAGTTTTGCTCTGCCTTTGTTGCATTGGGGAGGATTTGGTTGTTGCCTCCGTATATGTTGAAAGTTACATCTGCCATATTATAAAAGGTAAAAAAGTAAAAGGGTAAAAAAGTAAAAAATGACTTGCTGCCTATGATAGCTTCTTGATTCTCTTCATATTTTTCAATAGATATTCAACGTTTTTCAACGCCTTTCCATAGAATTGATTTCGCCTTCTGAATGTCGTACCTTTGCATCAGCTTAAACGAAGAACGAAGAGTGATGAGTGATGAATTCGATACCCAGGGCACTCGACATTCGATGTTTGGAGTAGCTGACAAACTTTAGTATTCACAATTTTAAAAGAAAGGATCAATTATGATTGAGTATTCTATTTACATGATGGGGAATCCTATCAAACCGGAGGAGGCTCCTAAGGCGTATGCCAAGAACCAAGTGCGTGAAATCTGGGACTTGAACAAGTTCTGCAAACACATCGCCTCACACAATGCCGGCTACAGCCGTGGTTTGGTGAAAGCCATCTTGTCGGACATGTGCGACTGCTTGGTGGAGCAACTGCTCAACGGCAACAAAATTAAACTCGGTGAGTTTGGTATCTTTAGCCTCTCCATCAGTTGCGAGGGTGCGGAGTCGCTCGACAAGTTTACCGAAGACAACATCAAGGAGGTGAACATCAACTTCAATCCAGGAATCGATTTGATGGATCTTCGTCCAAAAGCGGAGTTCTCTCTTGTGGCAAGCCGTGCGGCACAAGCTGCTGTTCTCAAGGCTGAAAAGGCGAATGAGAAGACTGTCGATTTGGAAGCTGCTAAGAAGAAGCCTACCTCTTCTGGCAATGGTGACAACAAGCCATCGGGCGATGGAGGTGATACTCCTACAGGAGGCGCTCCTTCCGGTGGCAACACTCCATCCGGTAGTGAGGGCAGCGAAAACTCTGGCAACACCGATAGCGGAACAGGTGAAGACAACGAGCTTTAGTAAATGCCGTGCCGTGCCCGACTTCGTGTCGGGTGCGGCTACCGCTAACAAATTCTTATTTTCAAAATGATGTTTCACTTTTAATTCTATCTATACATGAGTAATCAAAATGAAAATCCTAACAATGGTTCCAAGAAGATTTCTTGGGTTTCGATCGTGAATGCTGTTGTTCAGGCGCTTATTGCTGCACTGACAGCATTAGGAGTAAGTTCTTGTGCAAACTTCGTTTAATGAGAAGTTAGAAATGAGAAATTAGAAATGGACTACCTTAATGAGAAATTACAAATTAGAAATGAGGATGATTAATGAGAAATTTCCTTTGAGTATTGGGGAGGAGATGGTGCGGAATGAACGGGCACTCCTCTCTAAAGTGGAGGACGGCAAGATGATGATGTCTGCCGACTCCGTGAGATTCTTGGTGTTGCATTGCTCGGCTACACGACGCAATCAAGACTATAGTGTGGAACAGCTTCGACGTGACCATAAGAGCCGTGGTTTCTATGACATCGGCTACCACTTTTATATCCGAAAGGATGGGACCATGACGCAGCATCGCTTCTTGCTCGAAGTGGGGGCACATGCGAGACCGTATAACCGTTGTTCTATCGGCATCTGCTATGAGGGTGGTTTGGATGAACATGGTAAACCATGCGATACTCGTACGCCTGAGCAGACGGAAAGAATCGTTGATGTCTTGACGAGGCTTCATAAACTGTTCCCGAAAGCGAAGATTGTGGGGCATCGTGACTTGCCTGGCACTACACCGAAGGAGTGTCCTTGTCTGGATGCTAATCATATCTTCGGTTACATTGAGGATATTTAGTCTCTCCTAAATATATCTCGTGTATATACCTTATCCTCTACATCGTCAAGGCACGGGTCATAGCGGTTGGCTATAATCGCATGGCTCTGTGCCTTGAATATGTTCATATCATTCACAACCTTACTTCCGAAGAAAGTACTACCATCTTCGAGCGTATCTCCTTTGCCTCTGGTATCGTATCATAGTAAATGTCTTGAAACTCTTCAGGGAGCATTGAGAGCATTCGCTCTAAAACTTGTTTATCTGCCATAATAGTATTTTTTCTAAAATCAACCCGTCCTTCTTTACCATTTAAAAAGGCTTTTTTCGAAAACCTACCCGTCCTTCCTTACCCTTAAGGAAGGCTCCACCTTTCTCACCAAGCCTCTCTTCAATAGTCTTTACGACCCCTTCGGTTCCCCTTCTAGGGGACAGAAACCCTCAGGGACGAGAGGATGTAACCGCCCTCCGGTGCTCAGAACCGCTACGCTCTAAGGTTGGCGGACCATCAAAGGTCTTCGCCAGTTTTTGCGGGATGGGACCGCCTTATTAGTTTCTCACATTGAACAATCAATAAATTCTATTTTATTCAATATCTGCAGCAGTGTTAACTTATGATTAGCCAGCATCTGCAACTACCATATCAAGTTATCATAAGATGATTAACCATACTCTAGTTATACATCTAATGAAAGCTTGAACTCTTCAAGAATTCTGCCATTGATTTAAAATGTATATTTGATTCTGGTATCCCAAAAGAGATAAGACAGTCTAAAGCTCTATCATGATCTGTATCAGAATAAGCGCTTACATACCATTGCAAGTTGGCTTTATCAGCATTCACCTCAATTATCTTCTTGATATAAGGCTTATCAACCTTAGAGAAAGAGATTCCCCATACATATATAATCTCAATATTTGATAAAGATTCAAAATACACTTGGTTGTCTCTCAATATTTTATCTACAGGCTTTTCTGAGTCTGAGTAATATGATTCTACAGCACTTGTTAAAGCCTCATTTTCCGGCAAGTACTGTGTATCCCCCCTATACATCCTATATATATAGCATCACGCATCTCTTTTTAAAGTGTCTAAATTTCCAATAAGTTTCATAATTTGTCATTTTTGAAAACTGCCAACCCTATTAGAGGCTGAAAGCTTATTTGCTTTTTTTGTTTTTATATATAAAGCACTGTCCGTAGTAACTGAAGGGACTTCCCGAATATATAAAGGCAGTGCGTTGTTGATCTCTTGTATTACCTTTTTGTTTCTTATTTGTACATCTTATCTTAGATATTTTTTTGCAGGCTCGTGCTATTACAATTTGACGATGCCTATCCAATTCTCTTAATTGTTTTGACGACCATGGATTCTCATCAAGAATGGAAAAAGCACTCATCCAACTATGAATATTTTTATTATCTTGGTAATCCCACAAGTTAATGCGCCCTACACTCATGCCAATAAGTTTCTTGACTAAAGTTGCCTTTATAGAAGCAGAACAATATCGAGGAATCTTACCTTTATCATAAGGTACAAGTAAATCATTGGCTACCTTGTTCTGCTTTTCTATCTGTCTTTTAAATGAACCTGCCCTTATTCTAAGATTACCCTTCCAGTTTATATCAAATCCTACAAATGTAATCCACGGAAAGACATTATGTCCTTTTTCATTCCATTCGTAAGGTCCTCTTGTTTTACCTTTCCAGAAATCTTTCATATGTTCCAATGATATTGTTTTATTTGGATGTGGAACAAGAAGACTTGATATTACTGCCTGATTATATGCATTAAATACATCCTTTACTACATTCTGTTGAGGACCTATTAAAATCATATCGTCACAAAATCGACAATACAAAACATCTTTATCATTGATTGCACTATATACAGCTTTATCTACACTGTGCATGGTTATATTGGCTATCAGCCCAGAGAGTGCCCCACCCTGAGGAACGCCAACAAAACCTTTTCGCTTTCTCGCCATCTTAACATATGATCTATATCCATCCCCGAAGTCCTCATTGTTTAACCATTTGATCCTGCACTCATACCCATAAGGATTTTTTATATTCCTCCAAAAAGGATGTGATGAGGGCAGCTTGTTTTTACAATATACATTGTCTAAGAAATTAAAACAATCTATATACCAAAAGAACCAACGCTTAACTATTTTCGCTTCATCTCTGGATATCTTATTATCTTTAACTGCTCTATGTAATAGCAAAGAAAAGCGCATTTTAATAATACGATGACTTATCGTATCATAAAACTTTTGCATATCGCATTCTGCAACAAATAATGATTGATCCAAGTGTGACAACCTATAATCTCTGATTAGAGTTACAGCATTGAGATGTTGAAGATTATTTTTGTTCTTATTTGGCAATCTAAACGCATGCGAGCAATCATAAAAGTAGCCATCAAAAATCCTTGTCAAATACTTATTCAATAATGATAGGATAATTTTGATTTTCAGGCTAAATGTACAAACTGGCCGGCACTCGATTATTCCGTGTTCTTTATCAACTTTCTTCTCTATGACATTTACTCTTGGCGGTCTGATACCAAAACCCGAGCTTGAAACTATCCTCACTATCTTATCTGCATAGTCACATAAATTTAAATACCATAATTCATTACTATGATTTTTCTTTGCTTTTTGATAGGTATATCGCAATTTCCAAATATTTCTGGTAACAGAATCCTGCAATTGACGTTGTTTTCCCAAACCACACCACTGTTTTCTTGGCGGAAACATTGATCTGATTTCTTTTTCAATTTCAGTTACCTTATGCTTTGTATCAGATAAACTGATCTTGCTGAGAAATTCGTCTTTTTTTTCTCTTTGGGATTTTGAATCGGCATACTTACAGCGCTCCCGAATCAATTTATCAACAACTAAATCTCTTGTTATAAAAGAACTTGGCATGGGCATAAAGATATTTGTTAGACAACCGATATGTATAGCAGAATGCTATGCACGTATAAAGATACAGAAGAGAAAGAGTCTTACCTCAAATCCGCAACCGCCCTCATAAGATGACACAGAG